>ONHU01000017.1 GCA_900317675.1 uncultured Eubacteriales bacterium | reverse complement strand
CATCGAGATGACTAAGCTCAGAGATGAGCTCGTTGCCAACAACAACACAGTCAACTGGTATCCTGCATATGTAGGCGAGAAGAGATTCGGAAACTGGCTTGAGGAAGTCAAGGACTGGGCTATCTCACGATCCAGATACTGGGGCACACCTATTCCTATCTGGAAGTGCGAGTGCGGACATCTTCACTGCGTAGGATCAAGAGAGCAGCTCGTCAATGATGTTGAACAGGATATCGATGAGACTATAGAGCTCCACAGACCGTATGTCGATGAGATCACAATCAAATGTCCGGAATGCGGCAAGAGCATGCACAGGATCCCTGAAGTAATGGACTGCTGGTTCGATTCAGGAGCTATGCCGTTTGCACAGTGGCATTACCCGTTTGAGAACGCTGACAGATTCGATGAGGAACTCTTCCCGGCTGACTTTATCTGCGAAGGTATCGACCAGACAAGAGGCTGGTTCTACTCGCTGATGGCAATAAGCACTATCGTAAAGGGCTGCGCTCCTTACAGGAACGTACTCGTTAACGACCTTATTCTCGATAAAGACGGCAAGAAGATGTCCAAGCATGTCGGGAACACGGTAAATCCTTTCGAAATGATGGACAAGTATGGCGCCGATGCTGTAAGATGGTACCTCGTTTACGGTTCGCCGGCATGGACACCGACCAAGTTCGATGAGACCGGAGTCAAGGAAGTTATCAGCAAGGTATTCAGCACACTGAGAAATACTTATAACTTCTTCTGCCTGTACGCGAACATTGACGGTATCGAAGCAGACAAGCTGGATGTTCCGTACGCTGAGAGACCTCTGCTCGACAGATGGATCATCTCCAAGTACAACAGGCTGATCAAGGATACTACTGAGTCTATGGACAATTACGATCACATGAAGACCGTAAGAGCTATCGGAGAGTTCATCGACGGCGATCTGTCCAACTGGTATATCAGAAGAGCAAGAAGAAGATTCTTCGCGGAAGGCATGAGCACAGACAAGATGTCTGCTTATGCTACAACATATGAAGTTCTGGTTGGTGTTGCCAAGATGATGGCTCCTGTAGCACCATTCATCTCTGATGAGATCTATACCAAGCTCACAGGAGAGGCAACAGTTCATACTGCTTTCTATCCTGAAGCGGACGAAGCACTGATCGATGAAGAGACAGAGAAGAGAATGGATCTCGTCAAGACGCTCGTCAATCTCGGACGTTCAACAAGAGAGCAGGAAAAACTCAAAGTAAGACAGCCTCTCAGCAAGGTGATCGTAGACGGAAGCTACAAGGATGTCATCGGCGATCTCACTTCACTTATCACTGAAGAGCTCAATGTTGGTGAAGTATTCTATGAGGATGATCTTGATAAATACATGAACTTCCAGGTAAAACCTAACTTCAGAGCTGCCGGACCGGTACTCGGCAAGAATGTCAAGGCATTCGGAGCTGCTCTTGCGCAGACGGATGCTAAGAAATTCATTGCTGAACTCGGGGAAGGTCCTGTAAAAATGGAACTCGGAGGAACAGAATACGAGATCACAGAGGACCTCGTAGACGTAAGGATCTCTTCAAAGGAAGGATTCGTTGTCGGAATGGACAATAATGTATTCGTCATTCTCGATACAACTCTTACTCCGGAACTCATAGAGCAGGGTTATGTCAGAGAAGTGATCTCCAAGATCCAGCAGCTGCGTAAACAGGCTGATTTCGAGATGATGGATGAGATCAGGATCTACATGTGCGCTGACGACGAGATCAAAGCAGCAGTAGCAAACGCGAAGGACTTCATCATGGACGAGACCATCGCTGTTGCGATCGAAGAACGCGAAGGACTTGCTGAGTTCGACATCAACGGACACAAGACAGGCATCGCAGTAGAGCGTGTATAGTCGTATACCGAATAATAATGAGAAAGAATTTACTGGATCACACTGAAGAAGAACTGATCGATATAGTCACGGGACTCGGCGAGAAGAAGTTCAGGGCAAGACAGATCTATGGCTGGCTTGCAAAGGGGGCGGCGTCTTTTGACGAGATGAGTAATGTCCCTCTTAGTCTTAGAAAAGCCCTCGCGGAGGATGGTTACTATATCGGACAGCCGGAAGTCGTGACCGAGCAGATCTCAAAGACTGACGGGACAAGAAAGTGCCTGTATGAATTCAGAGACGGCGCGAGAGTCGAGTCCGTATTCATGAAATACAGCTATGGCAATTCGATCTGTATTTCGTCACAGGTTGGCTGCCTTATGGGGTGCACTTTCTGTGCAAGCACGATGGACGGCAAGCTCCGGGATCTTACGGGAGGTGAGATGCTCGGTGAAGTCCTCAGGATGCGTTCTCTTACAGGGGAAGACATCAACCATGTTGTGATCATGGGAATGGGAGAACCTTTTGACAATTACGAAGAGGTTTCCCGTTTCCTGAGACTTATCAGCGACCCGGACGGGATGGGACTCAGCCTCAGAAACATTACAGTTTCGACATGCGGCATCATCCCGATGATCAGGAAGTTCGCAGAAGATTTTCCGCAGGTGAATCTGGCTGTATCGCTTCATGCGCCAAATGGCGAGATGCGAAAAAAAACCATGCCGGTTGCGCGAAAATACGGATATGAAGATTTGCTGAATGCGTGCAGAGAATATACGGAAAAGACTCACAGACGTATTACTTTTGAATATGCGCTTATAAGCGGAGTCAATGATTCTGCAGAAGATGCGTCGGAGCTTGCAGACAGGCTGAAAGGCTGGCTGACTCATGTCAACCTGATACCTCTCAATGAGGTCAGAGGCAGGGAATACAGGAAGTCTGACGGCAGCAGTGTTGCAGCATTCAGAAAGGTGCTGGAAAGCAAGGGAATCGCTGTCACTGTAAGGCGCACCCTCGGAAGCGATATAGATGCAGCGTGCGGACAGTTAAGAGCTTTAAACAGATCGGATAAGTGATCCGGTCATACAGCGGGGATAAAAGTATGAAGATAATAGTAGATGGTATGGGTGGAGACAACGCTCCTCAGGAAATCGTCAGGGGAGCAGCCATGGCGGCTCATGAGCTGGCTCAGCTTGATCCTGAGATAACAGTCGGTATCATAGGACCTCAGGAGCTGATGCTCAATTGCCTCAGAAAGGAAAACTGGGATTGCAGCAGTGCAGAAAAGATCAGTGATGATGTGTTCAGATACGGGAATATCGATATCATAAACGCAACCGAAGTCATCACTAACGATGAAGCGCCTGCAATGGCTGTAAGGAAGAAAAAAGATTCTACCATAGTCAAAGCGATGTCGCTTCTCAAGAGCGGCGATGCTGATGCATTCATTTCCGCCGGAAGTACAGGTGCTCTCCTTGCGGGAGGTCTGGTAACCCTTGGCAGGATCAAAGGGATCAGAAGACCGGCTATTGCTGCCTGGTTTCCTAAAATGCATACAGGCGGAACGACTTTGCTTCTCGACTGCGGAGCCAATGTAGAAGCCAAACCGGAATACATATTCCAGAACGGCATCATGGGCGCAATGTATGTTGAGGGAGTAAAGGGCATAGACAGACCTGAAGTAAGACTTCTCAATATAGGCGCGGAAGACAGCAAGGGGGATGAGCTTCACAAAGAAGCGCACAGACTGCTTGCCGGAAGCAATATCAATTTCGGCGGTAATATCGAGGGCCGCGATGTTGCGACAACCGATTGCGAAGTTGTTATTACAGACGGTTTTTCCGGGAACATCTTCCTCAAGGGAAGCGAAGGCGTCGCGCTTGCGATCATGAAGCAGTTCAAAAAGAAGCTTCGTGAGGGCCTTCTTGCCAAAATGGGTGCCATGATGGCATACAGCAAGATCAGTGAGCTAAAAGAAATGTTTGATTATTCTGACAGCGGCGGGGCTCCGATCCTCGGACTCAAGGGCGCTGTTCTGAAAATACACGGCAATTCTAAAGCAATCGAGGTTTATTACGGAGTTATGAAGGCGATTCCTTATATCCGCAATAATGTTACTCAGATGATCGCAGATGCTGTGACACAGAATTCAGAATTATTCAAAACCGGGGATGAAGAATGATTAAGGATGTTGAAACCCTTCTGTCAAGAATAGGATATGAATTCAAAGATGTGTCACTGCTTACAAATGCGCTGACACACAGTTCATATTCTTCCGAGCACAGGATGGAATATACTTCTAATAATGAAAGGCTTGAATTTATCGGAGATGCCTATGTAGACGCTGCGGTAGGCGCTGAGCTTTTCAGAATAATGAAAGACGCCCCGGAAGGCGTTCTTTCAAAGAACCGCGCGGATGTGGTACGCGAGGAGTCTCTCGCTGATGCAGCAAGAGAGATCAGCCTCGGCGATTATATTTACATGGGAAAAGGCGAGGAAACAACAGGAGGCCGCAACAAAGACTCCATCCTCGCTGATACATTCGAAGCAATGATCGGCGCGATCATCATTGACGGCGGCTATGATGAAGGTAAAAGAGTGATACTGTCGCTTTTAAACAGCAGGATCGAACTGGCGGTAGCCGGAAAGCTCCGCAATGATTATAAAACGATGCTTCAGGAGAAGCTCCAGGAAAAGGACCATGAACTGAGGCTCAAGTACACGACTGTTTCAGAGAGCGGTCCTGATCACGATAAAACTTTCACCATAGAGGTTTCAGCCGGCTTCGATGTGCTTGGCACAGGACAGGGCAAGAGCAAGTCAAAGGCTGAACAGGAAGCGGCAAAAGACGCCCTTTCGAAGGGAATTTAGGATCATATGTATTTCAAAAGGATAGAGATGCAGGGTTTCAAATCATTTGCGGATCCTGTATGCATAGAACTGAATGACGGCATCACCTGTATCATCGGACCTAACGGCAGCGGAAAGAGCAATATAAGCGATGCTCTGCGCTGGGTGCTTGGCGAACAGAGTTCGAAGCAGCTGAGAGGAAACAAGATGCAGGATGTCATCTTCGCCGGAACAGCCACCAGAAAACCAAAGGGAATGGCTGAGGTCACTCTGGTGATAGATAACAGTACCGGTATACTTCCTCTTGAATATAACGAAGTAGCCGTGACCAGAAGAATGTTCAGGTCCGGTGAAAGCGAATACCTGATCAACGGAAGCCAGTGCAGGCTGAGGGACATCAGGGAGCTTTTCATGGATACAGGTATCGGTGTTGAAGGATACTCCATTATCGGACAGGGAAAGATCGCTGATATCGTAAGCACAAAGCCTGAAAACAGACGGCAGATCTTTGAAGAAGCAGCCGGGGTCGTTCTCTATAAAACCAGAAAAACAGAGGCAGAAAACAAGCTTAAGACGGCTTCTGTCAACCTCGAGCGTGTCAGAGATATCATATCTGAGATCGAAGGACGTATCGGCGGGCTCAAGGAAGAGTCAGAAAAAGCTGCTGAGTACCTTGAACTGCGAGAACGCTACAAGACTCTCAGTATCAATATCATACTCCACAATCTTGACAGCCTCACTGAGAGTGTCGATGCAGGCCATACAGAGCTCCGGGAGCTTGCAGAAAAGATTGCCGCCGAAGAAGCAAGGCTTACAGAACTGGAAGAAGCAGCTGAAAAGAGCAGGGAGGATGACGCCTCGCTGTCGGAAAGCTATGCGGATGCCAATTCAGAACTGCTGTCTGTCATCGAAGAACTCAACACGATCATGAGCGGCGGTGAGCTCAACAAAGAAAAGCTCGCGAATATCGAAAGAGAGATCACCAGACTTCAGACAGAAACAGAAGCATCTGAAGAAAAACTCGTTTCGGGAAGGACCGAGCTCGAGGAACTTGAGGCAAGAGACAGAGAACTTAATGATGAAGCAAACGCAGTCAGAGAAGAGCTGAGGCAGGCAGTGATGGTCTATAATGATCATTCTGCTGAATCTGCCGGCATCAACACTGAGATCGAGAGACTCAGAAGTCTCATGATAGATCTCAGTAACGATAATGTAGGCAGAAAAGCTGAAATCACCACGCTTTCAAGATATAAGAACACTCTTGAAGAGAGAAGCGAGACCCTCAGAGAGGATTTTGAGGGAAGAGACCGTCAGGAGGCCGAAAACCGCGCAAATCTTGAGAGACTTGAGACGGAGATCACCGAAAGCGGCAAAGTGCTGGAGGAAGAAAAAGAAAAAATCTTTGAAATAGCCAATAATATTATATTGGTAAACAAGCATATTCAGGAACTTTCCGATGAGATCACAGAGCTCAATGAACAATCCGCCAGGGCTGCGGCAAGAAAAGCAACCATCGAAGAGATGGAAGCCAATTATGAGGGATACAACAATACCGTCAGATCACTGATGCACAAAGGCCTCAGGGGCATCATCGGTACTGTTTCAGATATAATCAATGTGCCTGAGGGCTATGAGACAGCTGTCGAAACAGCGCTTGGAGGTTCGCTTCAGCACATAGTCTGCGAGAGCGATGCGGATGCCAAGAATGCTGTCAACTGGCTCAAAACAACTAAGTCCGGACGGGCAACGTTCCTGCCTGTCGAGTCGGTCAAGTCGGATCCGCTTGAACCGGGAAAGAAAGTCAGATCGGCCGAGGGCTATCTCGGGATCGCATCTGATAAAGTCACCGGAGAAAAGAAGTACTCTGAGATACTTGAATACCTGCTTTGCAGAGTCATCATCGCAGACAACATGGACAATGCCGTAAGAATGGCTAAGTCCGTGCCGGGCGGTTTCCGGATCGTGACACTCGACGGCGAGCTGATCAATTCTTCGGGTGCCATTACAGGAGGAAGATTTGCCAACAAGTCAGCTAATCTTCTTGACCGAAAGAAAGAGATCAGTACACTTACCGAAACGATCCGCGAATATAAGAACAGGATATTCGAACTCAGCGACCAGATCGAGGCTGAAAGGAAACGTGAAACCGGTCTGGCTGATGACAGGGATCTTCAGAGAGAAAAAGTCACTGAGCTGGAGATCGCATATAACGTACTTAAGACTGACCGGGATCACGCAGCAGAGATCGTTGAGTCTGATGCAGGCGCTTCTGAGAAATTCAGAAATGATATCGAAAACATCACTTCCGATATCGCCCGCGCTGACAAGATGATCAGCGAATACAGAAGCAAGATCGCTGATGCTGAAAAGGAGTATTCTGAGGCTGATGAAAAGGCTTCTGCTCTGATAAGCAAGGCTGAACAGCTCAAACCTGTAATAGAGGATGATAACGAAAAGATCGTATCTCTCAAAGTCAGGATCGGTGAGTATGAGTCTCAGGTGCTCTCCAGAAATGAGATCATCGAGAGAGTCAGAGATGATGTTACTGAACTTGAAGAGATCATCAGAGAACACAGGGAGACAGCTGCCGGATTAGAATCTGAAAGGGAGATCCTTACAAGCAGCGGCGAAGCGCAGAGCGACAGGGAATCTGAGCTCAGGGAAATAAGGACTTCGCTCGAGAACAGGATCACTGAGCTTGCGGGAGCAAGGGAAGAGAACAGAAAACTGGCTGAGTCACTTGCTGCAGAGCAGAAACAGATCCGTGATGCAGTCGGCGAAGAACGTGAGAAGAGATATAAGATAGAGGTCAAGACGGCAAGAAATGAGACCTTGCTGGATACTCAGAAGGATAAGCTATGGGATGAATTCGAGGTCAGTTACGCCGAGGCCCTCGAGATGAGGGCTCCTGACTTCGCTATCACAGCCGGAAACAGAGAATCCCGCGAAGTCAGACTCCGCCTTGCGGAGCTCGGCGATGTCAATGTCAGCTCGATCGAAGAGTATAAAGCCGTCAGCAAGAGATATGAGTTCATGACTGCACAGGAGTCAGACCTCACAAGAGCGATGGGTGAGCTTGAGGAGATCATCTCCAACATGGACAAGACGATCAGGAACAGATTCAAAGAGAACTTTGACCAGGTCGTTGTCAATTTTGAAGAGACCTTCAAAGAACTCTTCGGAGGCGGCTATGCCGAGCTGAGACTTGAAGATGAGAGCAAACCGCTCGAATCAGGGATCGAGATCACTGCTCAGCCGCCGGGCAAGAAGCTCAAAAACATCAATCTTCTCTCAGGCGGTGAGAAGACACTGACCGCGATCGCGCTGATGTTTGCTGTGCTCAAGGCCAAACCGACACCTTTTGTCATTCTGGATGAGGTTGAGGCCGCTCTGGATGAAGTGAATATCGAGAACTTCTCCAACTATCTCAAAAAATTCGATAATATACAGTTTGCTCTTATCACGCATCAGAAAGCCACGATGGAGCATGCTGATGTACTCTATGGAGTCACCATGCCTGAACACGGAATTTCGCGTATGCTGTCGCTCAGGCTCGGAGATGAATTCGACATGGAGGGAATAGAATAGTGTATCATCCGGTCCGGTTCTGCTTTCGCATAGGACAGACCGGTATACAGAAAGGAGCAGATCAATGGGTCTTTTTGAAAAGAAATCCACATTCCGCAAATTCATAGACAGTATCACCAATGCAATTTATGATAACCCGGATCTGGGACCGGAGTTCATGGAGGAACTCGAAGAAGGACTTGTTATGTCAGATATCGGCATCGATACATCTGACTCGATCATGAAAGAACTTGATACAGCTATCAATGAAAGGTACATCATCAAGGAAAAGCAGATCAAGAAAGAACTTGCCGGAATTATCGAAGGCCTGATGGACAAGGGTGAAAGAAACCGTATGTCTGAGGACTATCCTCTCATCATCCTTATGATCGGTATAAACGGCGGAGGCAAGACGACCTCTATCGCGAAACTCGCTCACATGTACAAGAAAAAAGGTAAGTCTGTCATGCTTGCTGCAGCCGATACCTTCCGTGCTGCAGCCGCTGAGCAGCTTCAGACATGGGGCGACAGAGTAGGAGTCAGAGTCATCAGACATGAAGAAGGCACCGATCCTACAGCAGTCATTTATGATGCTATACAGGCTGCCAAGGCTAACAACATAGATGTTCTTATCTGCGATACAGCAGGAAGACTCCAGAACAAAGTCAATCTCATGAGAGAGCTTGAAAAGATGAGCAAGGTCATATCAAGAGAGTATCCTGAAGCAACAAGAGAGAACCTGCTCGTCCTTGACGCAACTACAGGCAAAAATGCGATCAGCCAGGCTGAAGAGTTCTCTTCTATAGCCGATATCACAGGCATCATCCTTACTAAGATGGACGGGACCGCGAGGGGCGGAATATCTATCACGATTGCAGATCAGTTCGATATGCCGATCAAGTTCATCGGAATGGGGGAAGGTCTTGATGATCTGATACCGTTCAACGCAAAAGACTTTGCGGACAGTATTTTTGAAGAGTAAGTGTGTCAGCACGCCTGCTGTTTTTTGCACGCGGGCTTTCAGCTGCTGACACGGGAGGTAAAACCGATGAGTAAACCCATACTTGCCATTGTCGGAAGACCAAATGTAGGCAAGTCGACATTTTTCAACAGAATAATCGGAGAGAGAAGGGCAATCGTAGAAGATGTGCCCGGTGTCACAAGGGACAGGATCTATGCCGAGGCTGAATGGAACGGCAAGGAATTTGCTGTGATAGACACAGGCGGCATCGAAGTCAGAACGGATGACACGATCCTCGCACAGATGAGAGACCAGGCCGTCATGGCCATGGACATGGCTGATGTCATCGTATTCATGGTGGACGGAAAAGAAGGTCTGACAACTGCAGACCGTGAGGTAGCAACGATGCTTCGCCGTACAGGCAAAGAGATCATCCTGGTAGTCAACAAGGTAGATAAGCCGTCGAAGTCATACGAGGCGATCTATGATTTTTATGAGCTTGGATTCGGAGAGCCTATCGCTATCAGCGCCGCCAATATGACTAATATGGGCGATCTGCTTGACAGGATAGTAAACGGATTCCCGCAGGAAGACTATCTGGGCAGAGACGAGAGCATCAATATCGCTGTGATCGGAAAGCCTAATGTAGGAAAGTCATCTCTGGTCAACGCACTTACAAAACAGAAAAGGGTCATTGTCAGTCCGATTGCCGGAACTACAAGAGACACGATCGATACTCCTTTTACCTATAAAGACAGGGAGTATACCCTGATCGATACTGCGGGTCTCCGCAAGAAGAGCAGAGTCAATGACAACATAGAGAAATACAGTGTCGTACGCGCTATTGCAGCAATCGAACGCTGTGATATCTGTATCCTGATGATCGATGCAGTAGAAGGACTTACCGAGCAGGACAAGAAGATTGCCGGCTATGCTCACGAAGCAGGCAAAGGCCTCATGATTGTCGTCAACAAGTGGGATCTTATCGAGAAAGAGACCAACACTATGAGAGACTATGAGCGTAAGATCAAAGGCGAACTGCTCTTCGCATCATATGCTCCGGTATTATTCGTATCAGTTCTCAATAAACTCAGGATATATGACATCATAGACAGGGCAGCCAGGATCCAGGATGCAAGAACCATGAGGATCACCACAGGCAGACTCAACAGCATTATTGAGGATGCAGTGATGATGAGGCAGCCTCCGTCAGATAAAGGACGCAGACTGAAGATCTATTATGCGACACAGATCGGCACATGTCCGCCACTGTTCTCTTTCAGCATCAATGACAGAGAACTTATGCATTTTTCATATTCAAGATATATCGAAAACAAGATCAGAGAGCATTTTGACTTTGAAGGTACTTCTATCAAGTTCGTCTGGAACGAACGGAGAGGAGAGCAGAGATGACAGGTGATGTTACACAGCTTTTGATCATTGGCGCAATCGCTTATGCAATCGGAAATATCAGTCCATCGATCATCATCGGCAAGATATACGGTGTGGATATCCGTAAAGAAGGAAGCGGAAATGCCGGAACGACCAATACGATAAGAGTTATAGGCCTTACAGCCGGCCTGATCTGTCTGTTCATTGACGTTCTTAAAGGCTTTGCGGCTGTAACGATTGGCTATAACATGGGCGATATACAGGGCAGCATGGTTGCTTTTGCCTGTGTTATCGTCGGCCACTGCTTCCCGGTCCTCTGGAAATTCAAGGGAGGCAAGGGTGTTGCTTCCGCATTCGGTGCTGCGCTTGCGCTCAACTGGCCAAGCGCTATTGCAGCGTTTGTAGTAGCTCTGATCCTTCTTGTCCTGACCAGAAGGATGTCTGTGGGCTCAATAGGAGCTCTGCTGGTCTATCCAGCTCTGGTCTGGTATTATGAGCCGGAATGTCTGTACTTTGCGATCGGCGCAGCCGTATTCCTGGTCCTGATGCATATTTCCAACATCATAAGACTTACAAAAGGACAGGAAAAAGCCCTTTCATTCGGACAGAGGACGCTGAGAGACAGAAATAAACCGGCTGAGGAGACCATGCACGCAGACTATGTGATGTCATCAGAAGATGACGATGATGCAGAGGAGCCTGCAGAGGAATCAGATGCATCAGAAGAGGAAGTTTCAGCTGCTCCGGAGGAAACTCAGACTGAAGCCGCATCAGATTCAGACCAGGCATCTGAAATTGAAATAGCAGACGATCCACTGACGGAAGAAGAACTTAAAAATCTCGGTGTTGATGCGCAGGTTGTCGAGGATATGGAGAGCGGAGAATCTCCGGTTGCCGCTGATGCGACACAGGAACCTGCTCTGGTAGGCGCTCAGACACAGGAAGCTATACGGCCTGAGCCGCAGCCAATCGATTATTATGCCGGTACCGAGATCCCTCAGCTTGGGGACGATGCGTGCAAAATAGCTGTGATTGGTAACGGATCATTCGGAACTGCGATGGCGAATCTTCTGGTATATAACGGACACGATGTCACTCTGTACGGAAGAAACAGCAAAGCTATCGAACTTATGAAGGATCATCGCATGAATGATCATTACCTGCCATATGTGATCCTCAGTGACAGGATCCACTACACAAGCGACCTGAAGGAAGCTGTAACGGGCAAGTCTATCGTTGTTTTTGCAGTACCGACTCAGCAGTTCAGATCAGTGTCATCAGCATGCGCGGACTACCTTGAGGACGGTGTCATTGCTGTCAATCTGGCGAAAGGAATCGAGCAGAAAACACTCAAGAGACTATCGGAGATAGCTTCAGAGACGATTCCGTCTGCAACATATGTTGCTCTTTCAGGACCTTCACACGCAGAAGAGATCGTCAGGAACTTCCCTGCGGGTGTAGTCGTATGCAGTAAAAACAGAGCCGCTGCCGAACACATCCAGGATGTATTCATGTCTGAAAAATTCAGGATTTATACCCAGGAAGATATGATCGGCGTGGAAATAGCAGGCGCTGTCAAAAACGTCATCGCTATCACAACAGGTATTTCTGACGGCATGAAGCTTGGCTCAAACGCAAGGGCAGCTCTTATGACAAGAGCCGTGCATGAGATCAAGCGGCTTGGAACAGCTGTCGGCGCAGAATCAGAGACCTTCTCCGGATTATCGGGAATAGGAGATCTCATCGTTACCTGTTCAACCAACCTCTCGAGAAACAGGAGATGCGGACTTCTGATCGGGCTTGGACTCGAGCCGGAAGACGCAGTGAAGAGAGTAGGCTCTGTTGTCGAAGGCTACTATACAGCTGAAGCAGTTTGCGAGATGGCTGAGAAGTATGATATAGAAATGCCTATCAGCAAAGTAACATACAGCATTCTGAAAGGTGAACTTGCGCCTGAAAAAGCTCTGAGCCAGCTGATGTCAAGAAGCAAAAAGGACGAATTAGCATAAATGAAAACATATAATATCATCACCTACGGCTGCCAGATGAACGAGCATGACAGTGAAAACATTGCCGGTCTTCTGGAAGCTATGGGTTACTCATATGAAGAAGATGCTTTCAAAGCGGATGTGACAGTGATCAATACCTGCAGTGTCCGCGAGAACGCTGACAAGAGATTTTTCGGAGTTCTCGGTCAGTTCAAGAAAGTCAGGAAAAACAATCCTGACTTTGTTCTTTGTGTATGCGGATGCATGCCGCAGCAGCCTCATATTGTCGAAAAGATCAACAGGCAGTTCTCCTGGGTCGATGTAGTGTTCGGAACGCAGAATATAGCGCAGTTTCCGCAGCTTCTCGAGCAGAGACTGACTACAGGCAGAAGACAGAGAGCGATCATAGACAATAACCCTGTTATCACAGAAGATGAGATGAAGCCTAAGAGGATGTACAGACATAAAGCTCTGGTCAATATCACTTTCGGCTGCAATAATTTCTGCACATACTGCATCGTTCCTTATACAAGGGGCAGAGAAAAGAGCAGGGTGATGTCTGAAGTAGTCTGCGAGATACAGCACCTCGCTGCCGATGGTGTAAAGGAAGTCATGCTTCTCGGTCAGAACGTCGATTCTTACAGGGATCCGCTGGGACATACTTTTGCTGACCTGATCAAGGCAGTCAATGAAATCGAAGGAATAGAGCGCATCAGATTCATGACGTCTCATCCTAAGGACATTTCTGATGAGATGATCGACTGTTTCCGTACCTGCGAAAAGCTGTGCCACAACATACACCTTCCGGTCCAGTCCGGAAGTGACAGGATACTCCGCCGGATGAACCGCCATTATGATACAGCCCGCTATCTGGAGATCGTCGATAAGCTCAGAGCGGTATGTCCGGACATCACGATCTCAACGGATATCATTGTTGCATTCCCGGGAGAAACAGAAGAAGACTTCGAGGGCACTCTCGAAATCGCGAGACGTGTCAGATATGATTCTGCTTTTACTTTTATCTATTCTCCGAGAAAGGGTACTCCGGCTGCCGGATTTACGGATCAGATACCGGATGAAGTGGCTCATGAAAGATTCGACAGGCTCGTGGATGTTATGAACACAATAAGCCTGGAGAAAAACCTTGAATATAAAGGCAAAATATACGATGTGCTTGTGGAAGGCGTCAGCAAGAATGCAGAAGACACTTACGCCGGCAGGACAGACGGGTTCAAGCTTGTAAACTTCACATCCGATAAAAAACCGGATGAAATCATAGGTAAGACCGTCAAAGTACAGATAACAGAGAGCAAGACATTCAGCCTCGAAGGAACAGAGGTCTGAGGAAGAAAGGCTTTGCATGAACACACAGATTATTTTAACTAAAATACTCACTCTTCCGGGGATCATTCTCGGACTGAGCCTGCATGAATTTGCTCATGCATTGGTATCAGACAGACTGGGAGATCCTACACCGAGGAGGCAGGGAAGACTTACCATCAATCCGATGGCTCATATCGACTGGCTGGGATTTATAGCTCTGCTTTTCGTAGGCTTTGGCTGGGGAAAACCGGTCATGATCGATCCCGGTTACTACAAAAACAGAAGAGCAGGGGAATTCCTTACAGCGATTGCCGGGGTGACTATGAATCTCATTTTAGCTGTCATTCTTTCTTTCCCGACAAAAGCAGTCCTCAGTCTGTATTATGCTTCGGGCTCGGCTCTTGCAGAGAACACATTCTATATCCTTTACTACGCGGTTATGATCAATGTCTGCCTGATGATATTCAACCTCATACCGGTGCCTCCGCTTGACGGCTGGGGAATCCTCACGCAGTTGTTTGATCTGCAGAAGTACAGCTGGTGGTACAAAATGTACCAGTACGGACAGTGGATCCTTCTTATCCTGATATTCACTAATGTCACAGATCTTATACTTGGCCCTGCGGTATCAGCGATCATGCGTCTGCTCGGACTTTGAATAAGTGTCCCGGGATCATCCCGGGATTTTTTATTTCAGGATCTTGCAGGTTGATAATGGCTGTAAAAAGTTTTATATTATAAATAGTATACAATTATTATCATTGTATTTTGTTTAACGGTTTGAATACAAGCAAACGATCAACGCAGTAAGCATAGCATTACAGCACGGCAAAACAAGGAGACAGAAAATGGATCTAAGCAGCGAAAAAAACACACAGCCTCTTGCATTCGGATTGCATCAGGAAATACAGAAAGACATCTTGTCAGGTGAACTCAAATCCGGTTCAAAACTCACTGAAGCTGCGATCTGCAAGAGATACAGCGTGAGCAGAACTCCGGTCCGAGAAGCTTTCAGGCAGCTGGAAGCGGACGGACTGATCGAGAATATCCCTAACAGAGGCGCATTTGTTACCGGCCTCTCAAAACGCGATATCTCTGACCTGTTTGATCTGAGGACTCTTTTTGAGGTTCAGGCCGTAGAGTGGGCGATCAGGAGGATGACGGAAGAAGATATAGACCTGCTGAGAGAAACGATTGAATTCATGGAATTCTATACTTTGAAAGATGACATAGATAAGGTCCTCAATTTCAATACTCAATTTCACAACATTATCTACGCAGGTACCAAGAACCGCATGATTCAGAAGACACTGGCTTCTTACCAGATCTACCTCAAGCATTCTGCTCCGGCCAAAATCTTCACAGGTGATTACCTGAGGACGATTCTTGAAGAGCACAAAGCTATTTTCAGTGCTTTCGAGAACAAAAATGTTGCGGCCGGCCGCAAAGCCATGGAGGATCATATGCAGCAGTCAAAGCTCCGCAGGATCTCAAAATACTTCTGATAATCTGCGAGGAATACTTACAACAGGACCGGTATGAAGACAGAAACGAAACATATCATAACTGATGGAGAACTTGAAAAGGCGATAGAAATACTCGAAACCATGCATCCTGAGGCAGGATGTGCTCTGGTCCACAGAGATCCTTTTGAGCTGATCGTTGCCGTAGCGCTGTCTGCTCAGACAACAGACGTAAGTGTGAATAAGGCAACCCCTGCGCTCTTCAGCAGATATCCGACGCCCGAGGCGCTTGCCAAGGCGGATCAGGAAGACGTTATGGAGCTTATCCGCACTATAGGACTCTACAGAAACAAGTCCTCCAATATCATCAGGATGGCTCAGAAAATCGTGGATGATTTTGATGGAAAGGTCCCTTCGGACTTCGAAAATCTTGTCAGTCTGCCCGGCGTCGGACGCAAAACAGCTAACGTTGTGCTGGCTGAAGGATTCGGCGTACCGAGGATCGCAGTTGATACGCATGTTTTCCGTGTAGCTAACCGAATTGGGATAACCGACGAAAAAAACGTTGACGCAACAGAAGATGAGCTTATGAGAAGACTTCCGGAAAGTCTCTGGATAAGAACTCACCATCTGCTGATTTTTCATGGCCGGAAATGCTGCAGCGCCAGAAAACCATCATGCAGTGAATGCGGACTCTCTGATATATGCCTCTATTATAAGGACAGCCAGCGATGAGTGATCACAATAACCAGACCATGGAAATTGAATATGAAAGCATAATGAGACTCCTCAAGCCGCAGAAGAAAGGCGTACTGAAGCTGATCTTCAGCAGGTTTTTTATTTTTGCTCTTCTTATCATTCTTCAGATCGGTATTTTCGTCGTGATCCTTAATTTTGCGCATGACCGATTTGAACATTATCTGGTTGTTGAGCGTATATTTGCTTTTATCATGATCATGTATCTGTTCAGCTCTTCAATGGATGCGTCTGCCAAGCTGACGTGGATGCTTCTGATCTCTATCGTGCCTGTCGCGGGAACGGGTATTCTGGCTTATACAAGGATCAATATCGGAAACAGGAGAGTTACCCAGGCGACTAAGAAGCAGATAACCGATACAATGAATGCGATACCGCAGCCTGAGGGCGTGATCGGAGAACTGAAATACGACGGCAGCCATACAGACGATCTTGTCAGATATCTCAACAGGACCGGATGTTTTCCTGCATATAAAAATACGGAAACTACATATTATCCCTCAGGTGAGAAAATGTTCAGGTCTATGCGAAGAGAGCTTCAGAAAGCTGAGAAATACATATTTCTTGAATTCTTTATCATTGAGGAAGGATATATGTGGGGACAGATCCTCGATATCCTCAGCAGAAAGGCAGCTGAAGGTGTCACAGTAAAGGTGATGTATGACGGAATGTGTGAGCTGTCTACTCTGACTGCTGATTACTGCAGAAGACTCCGGTCTGTCGGGATCGATGCTAAGCCATTCTCACCGATAAGACCGTTTCTGTCCTCGCATTACAACTACAGGGACCATCGCAAGATCATAGTGATCGACGGCAAAGTAGCATTCACAGGCGGAGTCAATCTCGCGGATGAGTATATCAACCGGATCGAACGTTTCGGCCGTTGGAAAGACACAGGCATCATGATAAAAGGAGACGCCGTAAGGTCGTTTACGCTGATGTTCCTTCAGATGTGGAATACAGTCAGAGGCAGCTGTGACTACAATGAATACCTCGGTGATAACGGAGAAGCTTTCACTCCTGATGATCCGAGCGGTTATGTAATACCTTTCAGCGACTGTCCGCTGGACATCGACAAGGTCGGAGAAACCGTTTATATGGATATCCTGAACCGCGCCGGTTCATACGTCCACATTATGAGTCCGTATCTCGTGCTTGACGGAGAACTTGAGAAAGCAATACGCTATGCCGCTGAACGCGGCGTCGATGTCAGCCTTATAATGCCGGGTATTCCTGATAAGATCAGCGCGTATGCGCTTGCAAAATCACACTTTAAAAGACTGCTTGATTCCGGGGTCAGGCTTTATCTGTACACTCCGGGTTTTGTACATGCCAAAGTTTTCGTCAGCGATGACGTCAAAGCAGTTGTGGGAACGATCAATCTGGATTACAGAAGTCTCTATCATCATTTCGAATGCGCTGCATATCTGTATAACACAAAATGCATCCCGGAAATAGAGCAGGACTTTCAGGAGACTCTTTCTGAATGTTCTCAAGTAACATATGAGACAATCAGAAATGAAAAGCTCCTGTACAGGCTGCTCGCAATCATTATGAAATTCATAGCTCCGCTTATGTGAAAGCCAGCTGTCATAAGGTGTACAAGTTTTTCTGTCCCGGTGATAATTAATTTTCAAACATTCCTAATGGCTTGATAACTATAGGTATAATTGTTAAAATTATCAAAGGGACTACATATGAATATTATAAATAGTGAACTAACAGGAGGCACGAAATGATCAAAATCGGAATCAACGGCTGGGGAAGAATTTCAACCTGCGTAATGAGAGCAATCAGAAATTTCCCTGAAATGGAAGTAGTAGGCATTAACTGGCGTAATGCTGATTATGATTATGTAGCATATATGCTCAAGTATGATTCTGCTTTCGGCAGATTCCCTGAAGAAATCGGAACATACGAAAAAGGCATTACAGTTGGCGGCAAGAAGATCCCTGTATATTTTGAGTCAGATCCTGCTAACATTCCTTGGTCAGAATGCGGAGCAGAATATGTTATCGATGGTACAGGCACACTTACAACAACAGAAAAGTCAGCTCCTCATCTTAAATCCGGAGCTAAGAAAGTAATCATTTCCGCTCCTGCCAAGGATAAAGTAACACCTACATTCGTTTATGGTGTAAATCATGACTGGTATAAGAGAAACATGGATGTAGTATCCACCGCTTCCTGTACAACAAACTGCCTTGCCCCGATCTGCAAAGTTATCAACGATAACTGGGGCATTTACGAAGGCCTTCTGACAACGATCCATGCTACAACAGGAAAGCAGAAGACCAACGACGGACGTACCAAGTATAACTGGAGAATGGGCCGTTCTGTATTCAACAACATTATTCCTACAACAACCGGTGCTGCAAAGGCTGTTGCGCTGGTTATTCCTGAACTTGAGGGAGCTATCACAGGTATGGCATTCAGAATCCCTGCTGTCGACGTTTCTGCAGTTGACCTCGATGTAGTTCTGAGACATGCTACTTCATATGAAAAGATCAATCAGGCTATGAAGGAAGCTTCTGAGACTTACCTCAAGGATGTACTTCTGTACACAGATGAAGAAGTAACTTCACTTGACTTCCTCGGATGCAGCGCTCCTTCTGTATATGACGCTAAGATGGGAATCGAAGTCAATGACAAGTTCTTCAAGGTCGTAGGATACTATGACAACGAGTACGGCTATACTTCAAACATGCTGAGAATGGTAAAACACATGTACGAAGTAGACAACAGCAATTTCCCTATCGAAGAATAGAATAATACAGAGATCCTTATCTAAACTGTCAGAGGATCAGGCTAATAAGGGTGTGATGCCTTGTATGATTCACGGTATCACACCCAGTATCATAATATAAGAATCAATAAAGGAGATTGGACTGATATGAAAAAGACTATCAGAGACGTAAACTGGGAGGGGAAGTCAGCTGTGATGAGATGCGACTTCAATGTTCCTCTCAAGGACGGCGCGATTACTGATGACACCAGGATCAGAGCTGCGCTTCCTACGATCAATTACCTGATCGATCACGGCGCAAAAACAGTCATCATGTCTCACCTCGGCCGCCCGAAGGGCAAAGCAAATCCTGAGATGAGCCTTGCTCCTGTTGCTGCAAGACTCAGCGAATACCTTGGAAAAGAAGTTAAATTCGTTCCTTCTGATGTCGTTGTCGATGCGGACGTCAAGAAAGCAGCAAGCGAACTTGCTTCCGGTGAAGTGATGCTCATCGAAAACGTAAGATTCCGCGAAGAAGAAGAAAAGAACGATCCTGACTTTGCAGGAGAGCTTTCAGAACTCGGAGATGTTTTCGTACAGGAGGCTTTCGGTACATCTCACAGAGCCCATGCATCAACTACAGGCATCGCATCTTTTATCCCTGCAGTGTCAGGCTTCCTGATCGAGAAAGAGCTTAAATTCCTCGGTAACGCTGTAGATAATCCGGAAAGACCATTTGCTGCTATTATGGGAGGCGCCAAGGTCAAAGATAAGATTCCTGTAATCACCAATCTGCTCGACAAAGTTGATATCCTTATTATAGGCGGTGGTATGGCATATACATTCTTCAAGTCTATGGGATATTCAATAGGAAAGTCACTGCTTGATGAAGAAGGTCTCGGCCTTGCCGGAGATATCCTGAAGCTGGCAAAAGAAAAGGGCGTAGAGTTCCTGCTTCCTGTTGATGTCGTCTGCGCAGATGAATTTGCCAATGATTCGCCGCATGATGTATACAAAGTCGATTCTATTCCTGAAGACAGGATGGGACTTGATATAGGACCTGAGACAATCGCTCTGTACAAGGAAGCTCTTTCGAGGGCTAAGACAATCGTCTGGAACGGTCCGATGGGAGTGTTCGAGATGGAAAACTTCGCAGTCGGAACCAAAGCTATTGCTGAATGTCTTGCTGAATCAGATGCCACTACAGTGATCGGCGGCGGAGACAGCGCAGCAGCTGTAACACAGTTCGGACTCGAAGACAAAATGACACATATTAGTACAGGCGGGGGCGCAAGCCTTGAATTCCTTGAAGGAAGAGAACTGCCGGGCATAGCTATTATTGAGGATAAATAGAGAAACGGGGGAAAAATGAAAAAGTTTTTAATCGCTGGAAACTGGAAAATGAACAAGCTCACAAGTGAAGCAGGCGCTTTTGCTGAGGAGCTCAAAGCAAAGAATTTTACTAACGCTGAGGAAGTAGCGATACTTGTACCTTTTACACAGCTTGCAGAAGTAGGAAGCAAGCTTGCCGGAAGCGGTATCGGATTCGGTGCTCAGAACGTACACTTTGAGAAATCAGGCGCTTTCACAGGCGAGATCTCAGTACCAATGCTTCAGGAAATCGGTGTGGATTACTGCATCGTCGGTCATTCTGAGAGAAGAGAGTACTTTGGCGAAACTGACTTAACAGTCAACAAGAAGCTGAAAGCGCTCCTTGAAGCCGGGATCACACCGATCCTCTGTGTAGGCGAGTCGCTTGAAGTCAGAGAAGGAAAAGGCGAGCAGACATTCGTTGCCAATCAGGTGTTTGCTGATTTCGAAGGTATTCCTCGCAATATGGCTACAAAGGTTGTTATCGCTTACGAGCCGATCTGGGCTATCGGAACCGGCAAGACAGCTACACCTGAGCAGGCTGAAGAGATGTGTGCATTCATCAGAGGAGTATTCGGCGGAATGTATGATAATGAAGCTGCAGATGAGATTCTTATCCTCTACGGCGGAAGCATGAAGCCTTCCAACGCTGCTGATCTTCTTGCTAAGCCAGACATCAACGGAGGACTGATCGGAGGAGCAAGTCTCAAAGTCGATGATTTTTCTGCTATCGTAGATGCTGCTGCACAACTTAAATAGCTTTCATTGACACACCAAAATATGAGTGTTATTATAAAGTGTTCGATTTTGCGGATCTCAGAATCGGACACTTTAGTTCTATTTTAAAGATTTTGGAGGAAGCTATGCATACAGCTTTAATGATAATTCTTCTTGCAGCAAGTATTATTCTTATTATCAGCATCCTGCTTCAGACAGGTAACAGCGACGGACTTTCAGGATCGATCGCGGGCGGAGCTGAGCAGCTGTTCGGTAAGAGAAAGAGCAGAGGATATGATGCTCTTCTCGCTAAGATAACAACTGTGGCTGCAATCATCTACATTATTGTTTCACTTGCTATCGTAGCAATATTCAACTGATAGACAGGCTATCGATATGTATAAAATTCTTTCACTGGTTTGTATACTTGCAGCTCTTCTGACTGCACTCTTTTTGACATCCTGGGTAAAACAGCAACTTCTGGGGCTTTCATTATATCCCTGTGATTGCATTTCTGCTGCTTGCAGTTCTTGCTTCCGGGATTGGAACGGGCTGGCTCAATGCAGCTGCCTGTTTAGCTGGAGGTATTATTACGTTTGCATCGGTTTATGCCGGCTCGCTTGTATATGTATCAGGTTCGGTATCATCTCATAATGCTGCAGTCAGTTCGGATATCAGGACATCGATCAAAGCTTCATACAGAACAGGCGCTGTTCTTGGACTTTGCATCTCGGCTCTCGTAACGGCTGTCCTTCTTGCAGTATTTCAGTTTATGAAGACTGCTTCAGTGATGAGCCTTGCCGGGAGTTTTGCAATGGGTGCATCCGTAGCAGCAGTCCTTCTTCACACAGGCGGAGATGTTTATTCATCTGCTTATTCGCTTGCGGTACCGTCAGGTGATTTCACAGACAGATCCGGATTTTTCACTGGTGCCGGATCTGATATCGCTGAATCTTATATTCTCTCAGCAGCTGCGGTGATCATGCTTGCAGATCTCGCCGTTGCATCTTCGGGAGTTACCTCAACATTTACCAATGGAGCTGCAGCAAGATTTGTAATGATCGTGTTTGCTTCAGGGATCGCAGGCTCCATCGCAGGCATAATGATGCAACGGGCCGGTATCGGTAATGATCCTTCGCGCGGTGCTGATATTGGCCTTATCGCGGCAGCCTTGATTTCTACGGCGATCAGCGCTTATTTCAGCAATCAGATGCTTCAGTCTGTTGTCTATGCACTTGCTGCCGGAACGGGTATGCTTGCAGCGATCATCCTCGCAGAGATCAGCAGATTTTTCTCTGCAGACAGCAGGATCTTCAAAGGTGCCGGTAAGAATCTCGGAAGACATTCAGTTGTGATTTTCAATATGGGTACCGGATTCTTCACAACTGCGGCGACAGGTATCATCATCCTGGCTGCTATCGTTGTTTCATTCAATCTGGCAAATTTCTATGGCGTTGCGCTTTGCGCTGCCGGTATGACATCACTGACTGCTGCTTCTTCTGCTGTAACAGGTCTTTCCGTGATTTCCGCCCAGACTTCGGAAATCATCTCTTCATCTTCCGAAGGAGGCGATGAAGACACAGAAATGGATAAAATGTCTGATGCGACAGCTATCGTAGCAGACAGGACAGGCATTATGTCAAAGACATACAGGACGGTTGCCGGTTCTCTTTCAGCTATGGCTGTATTCAGCGCCTTTGCTATGTCTTCCCAGGTAGATTCCATCGATATAATGGCACTGAGAGTGTTCGCAGGCATCATCGTAGGTATTTGCAGCGCTTTTGTTCTGACCGGTACAATTATCGGATCCGTTCATGTTACCGGCAGGGTAGCAAGAAGAGATATGGGCAGAAGCGATGATGAGACAGGTTCAACAAGCTCACTCAGAGGAGCTGCGCTGCCTGCAGTTATTTCGATCGCTCTGCCAACGCTGATTGGACTCCTTTTCGGTCCTGCAACTCTTGCAGGATTCCTCATCGCTGTGATCGCTACCGGGTTTTTCATTATTACAGGATTCAATAATTCCGGAAGACACTTTGAGAATACTGCAATTCAGTCACTTGCTTCTGTCATTAAAATGATGACAGCTTTTTCGGTCGCATTTCTTCCGGTCTTTATCAAGATAGGAGGGTTCTTGTTTTAGAATAATCCAAAGGGAGCATGCACCGGCACATATGACTATGCTAGCGGCTCCTTGGGGAAGCCGCTTTTTTACTGGAGACTTACATGAAAGACTATACATTCAAGATTTTTGTAATCAATCCGGGTTCTACATCCACAAAGCTTGCTCTGTTTGAGGATCACAAAAAAATCCTTCAGACGACAGTTACGCATGATGCTTCTGTACTCAATTCATTTCCGACGTGCAACGATCAGCTCGATTACCGTATGGGATTCATCAGAGAGTTTATCAGCGAGCACAACATAGATCTTTCTGATGTGGATGCCTTTGTAGGAAGAGGAGGCGGATGCTATCCTGTTCCTTCCGGCACATTCGAAGTAAATGATAAGCTCCTGTATGATATACGGCATAATGTGGGTCATACGATCCATCCTTCCATACTCGGAGTGCAGCTTGCCTATGAGATGCAGCAGCAGTACGGAGGAAGGCTGTTCATGGTCGACCCGATCTGCGTGGACGAATATACAGAAGTCGCGAGGATCACAGGTGTAAAGGGTCTTTCCAGAAGAGCTGAGTCGCATGCTCTCAATCTCAGAGGAACGGCTATGCATCACTGTAAGATCCACGGCATTGACTACAAAAAGGCCCGTCTTGTAGTAGCGCATATCGATGGAGGCATCACGATCGCTGCTCATGATCAGGGAAGGCAGGTAGACTGCAATCAGGGAGCTGGCGGAGAGGGCCCTTTTACCGCTACAAGGACAGGTTCTCTCCCTCTGATGGAGGTGCTTGACTACTTCAAGACCCATACCGTCACAGAGATGCGCAGGCTGTGCACCGGAACCGGAGGTTTTGTTTCTCATTTCGGGACATCTAACGCGGATGAAGTCTGTGAGATGGCTAAAAACGGTGACAGACAGGCTGCAATCGTCTGGGAGGCACTCGGCTATAATATCGTAAAATATATCGGTTCTATGGCAACTGTTCTCAAAGGCCGGGTAGACGGTATCCTTATTACCGGCAGATATACACGATTTCCTGACTTGATGGAGTATATCCGGGAGTATGTCGGATGGATCGCTCCTGTATATATTTATGAAAATGAGGTTGAACAGGAAGCGATGTGCGCCGGCGCGCTCAGAGTACTATCAGGAAAAGAAGAACCTAAGATCTATACCGGAAAAGGTATGGTATAAAACACAAATTCGCACCACATAATTGTTGATTGCAACTAAAACTTGGTGGTACTATATTACGGATACAGATAAACATAAGCCAAAGGAGGAATTAGAGATGTTGGATAAGCTTGAACAGATACGTGCGGAAGGCTTTGACAGGATTTCCGGCGCACCTGACAGGGAAAAGCTGGAAATGATACGAAAGGAACTCACAGGAAAGAAGAGTTCCCTTCAGGAGGTGCTCAAAAGTCTCGGCGGTCTTGATCCTGATATGAGAAAATCAGTAGGAATGAAGGCTAACGAGGTGAAAAACCTCTTCGCAGAAAAAATCAGACAAAAAGAAGAAGAACTCATTGCTAAAGCATCTGTAGTAGAAGGAGAGATCGATCTCACACTTCCGGGCATCGAAGTATCCGGCGGTGCGCTGCATCCTATCACACAGATGTGCTATGACCTTAATGATGCGTTCAGATCCCTTGGCTTTGAAATATACAGTGAAGACGATATCAGCAGTGAAAAGTTCGCATTTGATAATCTGAACTTTGCTGCTGACCATCCGGCCAGAGCATCTATGGATACTTACTGGCTTGAAGGCACAGAGAATAAAAGCGGAAATGAGAGACTCTGTCTCAGACCTCATCTTACAGGCGGTTCAGTAAGATATCTGATCGAGCATGGCGCTCCTGCAAGATTTGTATATCCGGGCAGAGTATACAGAAACGAAACTACTGATGCACGTCATGAAAGAGCATTCTTCCAGTATGAGGCGCTGATCGTAGACAGAGATGTATCATTCAGCTCCGGACGTGTAATGATTGAAACGATCCTTGAGAAGGTTTTCGGCAGAAAGGTCAATGTCAGGATGAGAGAGGGATTCTTCCCGTTCACAGAACCCGGATATGAGATCGATATGGAATGCCTTCTCTGCGGAGGCAAAGGATGCAAGGCCTGTAACCATGCCGGCTGGATCGAAGTAATGCCGGGCGGTGTCATCCATCCGAATGTACTCAGAGCTGCCGGTCTTGACCCTGATGAATGGACAGGATTCTACACCAATATCGGTCTTGACAGACTGGTAATGATGCGTTACGGCGTTGATGATGTAAGACTCTTCCACAGCGCTGATCTCAGATTCCTTAAGCAGTTCAAATAAGAAGGGGGCACATAATGAACATTTCACTTAAACTGATACAGAAATATGTTGATCTGCCGTCCGATCTTACGTATGAGCAGATCGCTTATGACCTCACCATGAGAACTGTTGAGGTTGAAGATATAATCAGAACTTCAGATAAATTTCACGATATAGTTGTCGGAGAGATCAAAGAACTCAGACCGCATCCTAACGCAGATGCACTCAGGATCTGTATGGTAGACGTAGGCGAGGATGACCTCAAACAGATCGTATGCGGAGGCTCCAATCTTACAGAAGGTCACAAGGTCTGCGTCTCCAAACCGGGAGCAGAAGTAGTATGGCATGGCGAGGGTGAGCCTGTACTCATCAAAGAATCCAAACTCAGAGGCGAGAAGTCATACGGTATGATCTGCGGCGCGACAGAAGTGTATCTCGCAGATATATATCCTCCGAAGGATGAAAGAGAAATCGTTGATTTCACCGAACTTGGTGTGGAATGCGAAGTCGGACAGTGCGTAGCTGAGGTTGCCGGTCTTGATGATGTTGTTCTTGAGATAGATAACAAGTCACTCAGCAACAGACCTGATCTCTGGGGACATTACGGAGTAGCCAGAGAGCTTGCAGCTATATACAAAGTGCCTCTTAAGGAACTGAGTGATAAACTTCCTGAAGGTCTGCCGGCTTATGAAGTTCAGATCGACGAGCCTGAACGCTGCCCTAGATATACAGCTACACTGATAGAAAATGTATACGTAAAAGAGTCTCCGGCATGGATGAAGACTCTCATCACCAATTGCGGACTGAGACCTATCAATGCTCTGGTAGACATCACCAATTACGTTATGGTAGCAGTAGGACAGCCGTCGCATGCTTTTGACTCCCATCATGTTGAGGGAAACAAGATCATAGTCAGAAACGCGAAGCCGGGCGAGAAACTTGTGCTTCTCGATGACAAAGAGCTCGATCTCAATGAACACACTCTCATGATCTGTGACAGCGTTGAGCCTATGGGCCTTGCCGGTATCAAAGGCGGCAAGAAGGATTCCATCCTTCCTGAGACTACATCTGTACTTCTCGAGGTCGCCGATTTTACAGCTCCGGGAATCAGACGTACAGAAAGAGAATTCGATGAAAAGACTGATTCGGGTATGAGGTACGAAAAGGGTGTTGATACACAGCGCGTAGCCCTCGGAGTCAGCCTCTCGATCGATCTCTTCCGTGAGATCTATCCGGAATGCAGGATCACTGCGTTTACAGACTGTTATCCGATCAGCACTGAAAAAGCTGTGATCGATATCACTCAGGAATTCCTTGACAGAAGACTCGGAGAGGTTCTCCCTCAGTCTGAGATCGAGGATATACTCTTAAGACTCGGCTACGAGGTTGAGTTCGATGGCGAGACATATCACTGCAAGGCACCTACATGGCGCTCGACAGGCGATGTATCCATCCATGATGATATACTCGGCGACATTGCAAGACTCATTGGCTATGAATATTTCAAAAAGCAGCCGCTGAAAGTCAATTTTGAGCATTCAGTCAATCAGGTAAAAGCTGATCTGGCAAGAAAGCTCAGAGAGTATCTTGCATTCAGATGCGGCTTCAATGAGATTTTCACATATCCTTGGATAGATGAAAGATTTATCAAAGCTGCCAAGATCGATCTTGAGAAATCGGTCCGTCTTGCTACACCGCCTGCACCTGAACTTGTATATCTCAGATCATCACTCATACCGGGGATGCTTGAGGCGATCGACAAGAATTACAGATACTTCGACGAGTTCAGCATTTTCGAAGCTGCTCAGGTATTTGAGAAGGGCGAATACAGTCCGTCTTCGGAAGAAGAAGTTCTTCCTGTCCACAGGAACCTTCTTGCCGGAGCAATCGCCGGAAAAGACGCTAAGAAGCTTTTCTTCATGGTAAAGGGCGTTATCGAAGGACTGGCAGGCTACTGTCACTGCGAACCGCTTGATTTTGTCCAGAAAGAGAAACCGTCATGGGCAGATGAGAAGGTATGGCTCAATATCAGATCAGGTAAAAAGGTCATAGGTTCGATCGGACTTGTTTCTGTATCGGCTCTGGCTGAATCCGGAATCAAGATGATCAGCGCGGCTGCGTTTGAACTAGATACAGACGGACTCACACCATATCCGTCAAGGACAAACGAGTTCAAGTCTCTGCCTCAGTATCCGCTGGTTGAGCAGGATCTCTCGCTCCTTGTAGACGAGGTCATAACCTGGGAGCAGATCAGAGAAGCGATCAAGTTCATGGTTAAGGAACTCAGATTCGTCGAGGAATACCGCGGCAAGCAGATACCTGCAGGAAAGAAGTCTGTAATGCTCAGCATCAAGATAGGAAATGATGATTCTACAATGACTTCAAAGCAGATCGATAAGAAGATGGCTGGTATCATCAAAGTACTCAGCAAAAAATGCAACGCAGAATTAAGATAATCAGTCAGAGTTAAGCTCCTGTACTGATTACGGGGAATCAGTAATATGCCTGAAAGTGAGCTTAAACGCTTTTACATCGTAAGAGAGCATCCTGTAAGGATAATATCCAAGTGCAAAAGCCATTCAAAGGGAACTCTTGGGAGTTTCCTTATTGGCTTTTGCCTGTTTTATTGCGTCGTATCCTGGGTCCCTCAGATCCTGAGCGAGTTTATTCCTGCTACTAATATAGATCTTTTTGCGACTTATACAGATGCTGATCCGGCTATGCTAAGCCAGCTGCCTGCGACCCCGCTTGTGATAATACTTTATTCAGTATTCTTCTCAGGAGTGTTCAAGCTGAGCGAATGTCTTTATACTCTTACATATATCAGAAACAGGAAGGCTGATTACCGGGCTTTCACAGAGAGCTTTTCATTCTATCTCAAGACTCTCGGAATCTATCTGGTCCAGATGTTTCTCGTTGCTTTCTGGTCGCTGTTTTTCATAATCCCGGGTATCATAGTAGCCCTCAACTTCAGCCAGGCATTCTATATACTGGCAGATGATCCTGACAAAAGCATCTCTAAGGTGCTGACTGAAAGCAAGATCATGATGTACGGGAATAAGATGAACTACTTAAGACTGCTGCTGTACTACGTCCCGTATTTTATGATCGCTTATATTCCTGCTGCGATGGCATCAGCAGCGGTCGCAAAATTCAGCTTAAATGAGCCGGCGCTGCTGATCATTACACTTTTAACGGATATCCCGATATTTGCGGCAAGAGGGATCATGAGTATGGGAAGGACAGTCTTCTATGAGCTGATGATCAACAAAGGCTTTGCAGAATTCAAATATGCCGGACAGGATGCATTCCGGGAACTTGAAACAAAATAAAGATTGCTTGCACAAAAAGACCGCGTTCACTCTGAAGCAGTGGACGCGGTCTTTCAGACTTCTTATTACTGACGGAGCAGATCTGCAGCATTTTTTATATCTTCAGGCAGATCCGTTTCGAATACCATGTATTCTCCCGTAGCAGGATGAGTGAATTCTATATGATACGCGTGAAGCGCCTGCCTCGGGATCAGGGAAGTGCTTCCGCCATAGAGTTCATCTCCGGCTATGACATGACCGATATGTGAAAGGTGTACTCTGATCTGATGTGTTCGTCCTGTGTGAAGAATGACTTCTGCAAGGGTGTGCGCACCATATTCATCGGATTCGAATCGTTCCAGTATTTTTACTTCAGTAAATGCATCCTTGCCGCCTTCTTCCATGACGGTTCTTCTTATTGAAACCTGATCCGGACGTCCTATCGGAAGATCAATATTGAAATGGTCTTCATCTATGGTTCCTTCGACAAGGGTTATATATTTCTTGATAACAGCGTTATGTCTCATCTGATTGGAGAGATCATTCTGGGCATTGGCATTTTTGGCAACGATGATAATGCCGGTTGTATCCATATCGATCCTGTTGGCGAATCTGATCTTGAAAGACTGGCCGGACTGCTGCA
Source organism: uncultured Eubacteriales bacterium (assembly GCA_900317675.1). Taxonomy (GTDB): domain Bacteria; phylum Bacillota; class Clostridia; order Peptostreptococcales; family Anaerovoracaceae; genus Crickella. The sequence goes on along the minus strand of ONHU01000017.1, from coordinate 28,157 downwards.
TATAATACATCACTGCATTGGCGATCGTGTGTTCAGGATGTCCTTTGGTCGGATGCACAATAATGCCGGGCTGCTTATTGACAAGTATCAGATCATCATCTTCATAAATGATATCGAGCGGTATGTTTTCAGGAGTGAAATCACTTGTTTCTTCCGGAAGTCTCACGCCAATGATATCTCCTGCCGCCGGGCGGATATAGCCGGGAGCAGGAGAGCCGTTAAGATCTACGAGAGACTGGTATTTCATCTTGGTGCGGAATCTGGAAGAGAATTTATAATTCTGCCTGAGAATCTGATTGATCGTCAGACCCTCTTCATTCGCTGTTACAGTATGTTCGTATTTTGCCATAATGATTATATGTATTGATCACAGCAGCTTGCTGCTGAGTTTTTTCCAGTAGTCATATTCGTTGTTTCTGATAAGATGTACTTCCTTATCAGACTGAGTGAGTTCAACGTAGTGGACGTTGCTGAATTCGTGCGTACGACCGTCAAAGGAAAGGATGATGGTTCCTTTTGTGCTTCTGCCAATGCCTGCTATGCGTATGCATTCACTGGCCGGAAGCAGAATGCTTGAATGGAAGCATCTGTAAGCATTTGTATTCATTGGAGCAACAGGTGTCAGCTGCATTACATCAAGGTCAGGCGATACGAGCGCGCCGTCAAGAGAGTAGTTATACGCTGTTGAACCTACCGGAGTCGAAACAAGTATTCCGTCACCGGAGAAATCCTGGATCCTTGTATCGTCAATGGTTACAGAAAACTGTGATACATGAGAATACTGTCCGCGTACAAGAATCTCATTGAGTCCAATACGATAAAACTCATTCCGCGGAGTCACGATCTTGGCCTGCAGCGGTTTTATTGTCTGTATAGAATAATTGCCGGCTTCGAAATCATCGATTGCTTCTGAGATCCTGTCAGGCGAGAATTCCTGAAAGAAACCCAGATGTCCTGTATTGATACCGAGAACAGGTGCGGAAGGGAATCTGCACTTGTGGATGAAACTGAGAAATGTTCCGTCTCCGCCGATACAGATCCCAAGATCAGTATCCTGCGAATACTCATCCTGTATCTCATATCCCCTTGAGGTAAGAGTATCAACGAGCTCTGAGCGGGCTGCCATCGAATGATCTTTGAAATTGTTGAAGATGTATACTTTTTTACTCATCCTTGGTTCCTTTCGTTAATCTGTCGAGTTCTGAAACAAGATCATCGAAGCAGTTCAGTGCTTCATGTACCGGCTGAGGAGTGCTCATATCTATGCCGGCGATCCTGAGAAGCCGGATAGGGGTGTCAGATGAGCCTGATCTCAGAAACTCTATATACTGATCGCGTGCATCCGGACCTTCGTCCAGTATCCTGCAGGCAATCGCATTCGCAGCCGAAAAGCCGGTTGCGTACTGATACACATAAAACGGATTGTAGAAATGCGGGATCCTTGACCATTCATACTGTATCAGATCATCATGCTCCATCAAAGATCCGAAATACTCTGTGTTGAGCCGGTCATATTCTGAATTGAGCCATTCTGCTGTAAGAGAGCCGCCTCTTTCGACATACTCATGGGCAGATCTCTCAAACTCCGCAAACATAGTCTGTCTGAACAGAGTCCCCTTGAACTCATCAATATAGAAGTTGACAAGGTATGACTTCATTCCGGGATCTTCCGTTTTGCCCAGGAGATACCGGATAAGCAGAGTTTCATTTACAGTGCTGGCTACTTCAGCAGTAAAAATGGAATGATCACCATATATATAAGGCTGGGTATTTCTGGTGTACCATGCGTGCATGGAATGACCGCCTTCATGGATCAGCGTGAAAACATCCCTGAGTCCGCCTCCGAAGTTCATCAGTATATAAGGATAGCTGTCATAGGAGCCGAAACTGTATGCTCCGGAAGTCTTGCCTCTGTTCTCATAACGGTCTACCCAGCGCTCCTCAAGTATACCCCGTCTGAAGATCTCTGTATATTCTTCACCCATCGGACTGAGCGCTTCGCAGGCAAGATCACAGGCTTCATCAAAAGTATAACGCGTGCCTTTCATTTCAGCGAGAGGGGCGTACACATCATACATGTGAAGATCGTCAATATCAAGAACACGCTTCCTTATCCCGACATATCTGTGCATCGAAGGCAGGTGATCATGTACGGCTTTGACGAGATTGTCGTAAACACTGACCGGTATATCATTCTGTGAAAGAGAAGCCTCAAGTGAGGAACCATAGCCGCGAAGCTGAGCTGTTACAGCATCCCGCCTGACATTGTTTGAATAAACAGCAGCGAGAGTGTTGTTGACAGCTTTGTATCCGTTATAAAGATTTTCGAATGCTTCCCTGCGGACATTTCGGTCCGATGATTCCAGAAATCTGATATATGAAGCAACTGTCAGATCCTTTTCCCGACCGTCCTTATCGCGGACAGATCCGAATCTGAGATCGACATTGTTCAGTACAGTAAAAACATTTCCTGATGCGCGAAGGACTTCTCCATATGATGCGATGATCCTTTCTTCAGCGGCAGTCAGAGTGTGTTCCCGCTTCTTCATCAAAGTTGTGAGCATGAACCTGAACATCTCAAGACCAGGCTCCTCGCGTATGAATGAGTATACGACTGACGGTTCAGAAGAGAGTATTTCCGGATCAAAAAAAGAGACAAGTGAGGTGTAGGCTGTAAGAGCCGCGGCAGCCCTGCCGAACAATTCAGACCAGTGACTGTCAGAGTTATCCTCGTCACGCTTCATATGGCTGTAGATGTATGCGCGCTCTATCTTTCTCATAGACTCAGAGTATGTCAGCAGAGCACGGAGAAGAGAAGCGGGAGAGTCCATGATGTGGCCCTTCATAGAGGCGAGTTCTTCGGCGCCTGCAAGACCTGCGGCTATATCATCTGACATGCCGCTTTCTGAGGGATACATGGTATCGAGATCCCATTTATCCGAAGCCGGGATCTCCGACCGCATTTTCTGTTTATCACTGTTCATTTTGACATCTCCGTGTGTTATAATATTCTGTCAGAAATTATAGCATAACAGGACATTCTATAACATGGATAAAACCGAGCTTTACAGAAAACTTGATATCGACACTATAGAGGAATTCAGATATTATGAGAACCTTGCTGCTCTTCTTGAAGAAGATGACTATATCGAAGGGAATCTTATCAGGGATCTCATCAGAGAAGCAGACAAGTCTGTTCTTGCAGAACATATGGATTCGTTTTATGAGCAGTTCCTTAATCATATCCCTGACGATGAGACTGAACTGTATATCACAGTCGACTCTATAGGCAGGGCTATGACAGGAATGATCGCTGATGATATGACAGCGGATGATGTTACTGTGCTTGCAGATGAGATCGAACGATTCCGCAAATGGTACGTCCATGACCTGAATGTTTATGACAGGATAAAAGGTGAGAATCTGAGCGTCAGAGATGCGAGATACAACATCATTGCAGCAGGTTTTCTCGGTGAGAAGTGCGACTACGATTTCCGCCGGGCTCTTGATTATACAGTTGAAGGCTATGATGTGAGGATATCCGGTTTTTCAGAATGATCACCAGAACAGATATAGAAAAAAGGGAATATGAGATTCTCTCTCCTCTTGCAGCCAAGGCTGCCGAATCCAAAGGCCGGGAGTATCCTGAGGAGAAATGTCAGTACAGGACTGACTATCAGCGGGACAGAGACCGTATCGTCCATTCAAAGGCTTTCCGCAGGCTGATTCACAAGACGCAGGTTTTCATTGCTCCCGAAGATGATCATTACAGAACGAGACTGACTCATACGCTCGAAGTATCACAGATCTCCAGGACTGTAGCAAGGATCCTCCGCTATAATGAAGACCTGACCGAAGCGATAGCTCTCGGTCATGATCTTGGGCATACTCCTTTCGGACATGTCGGAGAGAGAGTACTCAACAATATCCATCCCGGTGGTTTTGCTCACAATGTACAGAGCCTCAGGACTGTAGACAGGATAGAAGATACATCCAGAAGAAGAGGACTGAATCTTACTGCCGAGGTACGTGACGGAATCCTGAATCACAGAGGAAGCGGTATTCCTGTCACTCTGGAGGGCCAGATCGTAAGGATCTGCGACCGCATCGCATATGTCAATCACGATATAGACGATGCTGTACGAAGCGGCATTATCAGCCTTTCGGATCTTCCGGAAAAGGATATCGGAATTCTCGGGACAACACATTCAGACAGGATCAATAATCTTATCGTAGACCTTTGCCGGAACAGCGAGGGAAAAGACTCCATCAGCCTTTCGGAACAATTCAGCGAATCGCTTCTGGATCTGAGATCATTCATGTTCAGAAATGTTTATAATTCGGCCGAGGTGCTTGCTGTAGCGGATATGGAGAAGGTAGATCTGATCATCAGATCATTATACAGCTATTTTCTTGAGCATCCTGACGAGATTCCCGGGATCTATAAACAGATCGAAAAAGAAGACGGTACACAGGAAGCTGTCAAAGACTGGATCTGCGGTATGACAGACAGGTACGCGATCAGACTGTATGATAAGCTATTCGTTCCGCACAGCTGGAGGTAACTGTTTCTGATGGCATGGGACAACTTCATTGATGAACTCAAGATGCAAGTGAATATAGTCGACGTAGTCGGCCGTGAAGTCGATCTCAAAAAGGCCGGTGCCAATTATAAAGGTCTGTGTCCTTTTCATTCTGAAAAGACACCGTCTTTTATGGTCAATGAAGAGAGACAGATATTCAACTGCTTCGGATGCGGTCAGAAAGGCGATGTCATAAAATTCGTACAGAGCTATTATAAGCTGCCTTTTATGGAGGCTGTCGAAAAACTCTGCAATGAGTATGGCATCAAAATGCCTGAAAAAAGGCACTCAGGCCCCAAAAAAGACTATTCACGCTATTATGAGATCAATGCCAAAGCTGCCAGATTTTTCTATAATTCTCTCGGAAGCAGAGGCAATAAAGGACTTGCATATCTCAGAAGCCGGGGGCTTTCAAGAGATACGATCGTGAAATTCGGACTCGGCTACGCGCCCGCTTCAGGCACCGCGATGGTCGATTATCTCAGAACAGAGAATGTCACAGAAGAAGAAATGCTGAAGCTCGGTCTTGCCAATCAGGGCAGGAACGGTCTGTATGATAAGTTCAGAGACAGAGTGATATTTCCTATCATCAATACTCAGGACAAGGTCATCGGCTTTGGCGGAAGAGCGATAGGTGATATCAAGCCCAAATACCTGAACTCGCCTGAAAGCGAGATCTTTCTCAAAAAGAACAATCTCTTCGGCCTCAATTTTACAAGAAATGAGATCTCTTCCGAAGACAGGGCTATCATTGTAGAAGGGTACATGGATGTGATTTCCCTGTACCAGAGCGGAGTCAGAAATGTGGCGGCATCACTTGGAACTGCTCTGACTGAAAACCAGGCAAGGCTTCTGTGCAGGTATTCCAGAAACATAATACTTTCATACGATTCCGATAATGCCGGTATAAACGCAGCGCTGCGGGGAATATCTGTGATCAGTTCTGCCGGCGGCAAGCCGAGAGTGCTTACCGTAAGCGACGGCAAGGATCCGGATGAGTTCATACAGAAAAACGGGAAAGAGGCTTTTCTTACTCTGGTGGATGAAGCAGTGCCTGCTGCTGAGTTCAGACTCAGACTTGCAAGAAAAGATTTTGATCTGAATACCGATACAGGTGTGCTTGCATACATTGAAAGAGTTATTCCGATCCTGAAAGATCTCGGACCGGTCGAACAGGATCTGTATATACGCAGGCTGGGCGAAGAATTCGGCATCTCAGAACGCGCGATACTCATGAGCGTTCAGACTGAAAGCAGTTCAGAGGGACGCATGCCTTCAGGCAGATCTGCATCCTCGCAGATGCATGGAAGGATCGACAGACGAAGAAATGAGCAGGTTGCCATAGATGAGCGTATTGAGATTGCCCTGGCATTCCTGGCTATGAACAACACAAGATATATAGGGAGGTTCGAAGAGGACGGTATCCGGTTCCGCTCGGATCTCGCTGTACATATAATTTCTGCAGTTAAGACTCTGCGCGATGGCTCCGAAAACGGCATACATTGCGTTGAAGCGGAAACTGTAGCAAGGATGCTGGATCCGGATGAAGAAGGCCTTTTCAGACGCTATGCCGGGACGATACGGATAGGACCTGATGACGAGGTCTTTTACCGGGAAACCAAAGCCAGCTATCTGATCAACAATTATAAAATGGAGAGAGCTGAGCTGCTGAATGAGCTTGCGATCGCCGAAAAGACCGGCAGACAGGACGAAATTGAGGAACTTGCAGCCCGACTGATCCGTTTGGATAATCTGATCAATGAGACAAATCAGACAATGGAGGAACGTAATGCCTGAAACCAAAACCAAAAACAAATCAATCAAGCCGGATGATATTGCCAGAGAAGAAACTCAGGTAGAATTATCCAAAGCAGAAGAACTTGCGCACAGTATCATCGATTCTGCAAGGTCCACAGGAAACGAAATCACTTACAGTGAGATCAATGTTATGCTCGCTGACTCCAACCCTGACAAAGACCTTCTCGAAGAGATCTATGATATTGTAGAAAGCAAAGGCATAAACATCCTTGATACCAGAGAACCATCATCCAATGAACTTGAAGAGGATGTAGATCTTGATGACGATGATCTCCTGGATCTGGATCTTGACGAGGAAGATCTTGAGAACGAACTCGAAGATGAAAAGAAAAGCGGTGTCATAATCAAGGCAACCGGAGAGATAGAAGTTACCGATTCTGCCAAGAATATTCCTACTGACGATCCTGTAAGAATGTATTTCAAGGAGATAGGCAAGGTGCCGCTTCTTTCCGCGGAAGAGGAGAGAGAACTTGCAATCAGAATCGAGCAGGGCGATGAAGAAGCCAAGAAAAAACTATGTGAAAGCAACCTCAGACTCGTTGTCAGTATAGCGAGAAGATATCTTAACAGAGGTCTTTCATTCCTCGATCTGATACAGGAAGGAAACCTCGGTCTCATCAAGGCTGTAGAGAAATTCGACTATACTAAAGGCTATAAATTCTCCACCTATGCCACGTGGTGGATCAGACAGGCTATCACGAGATCAATTGCTGACCAGGCAAGGACGATCAGGATCCCTGTACATATGGTAGAGACGATCAATAAGCTGATCAGGATATCAAGACAGCTTCTGCAGGAATACGGCCGCGAGCCAACCAGCGAGGAGATCGCAAGAGAAATGGGCATCTCTGTCGAAAAGGTCAGAGAGATCAAGAAAATCAGTCAGGATCCGGTATCTCTTGAAACTCCGATCGGTGAAGAAGAAGACAGCCATCTCGGAGACTTCATTCCTGATGAAGATATTCCTTCTCCTGTGGACGCTGCAGCTTATTCAATGCTCCAGAAGCAGCTCAGAGAAGTACTCGATACACTTTCAGAAAGAGAGAAGAAAGTACTTATCCTGAGATTCGGACTTGACGACGGACGTCCGCGCACTCTTGAAGAAGTAGGCAAAGAGTTCAATGTAACAAGAGAGCGTATCCGTCAGATAGAAGCCAAGGCTCTGCGCAAACTGAGACACCCAAGCAGAAGCAAGAAGCTGAGAGACTATCTTGAATAGATAACCCGAACTGCATCATACTGCAGTTTATATGGCGGGCGGGTCTGTGAAAACGGTCCGCCCATTTTTTTAGAGAACATCAGTCATGTCATTCAGATTAAGCAAGAGAATATATAAGATAGCAGAAAAAGTCAGGCCCGGAGAATCAGCCGCGGACATAGGCACTGATCATGGATATGTGCCTATGCTTCTGATGCGTAACAATGTTTCTCCGTATGTGATCATGTCGGATATAAGCGACGGATCGCTTGCCAAAGCGAAAGAAACCTTTGCAATTGCCGGTCTGGATGTGCCGGGTGACTGCTTCAGAACAGGTGACGGTCTTTCGACGATAAAGCCCGGCGAGGTGGATGATATTATCATCGGCGGACTCGGAGGACTGACGATCGCGGGGATACTCGCTGATGATACCGAAAAGAGCAGAAGCTTTAAGAAGATCATAATGCAGCCGCGGAAGCATTCCGGAAACCTCAGGTATTACCTGTATACCAACGGATGGGATATCACTGATGAGGATCTTGCGCCTGAAGGAAAATTCATATGCGAGATCATCACAGCGGAAATATCAGGTGAGGGGGCGCCGAGAACAGCGCCATATCCTGAAGAAGATATCCGGTGGAAGTATCCGCCTGAAATAGTACGGGCTGACAGAGAACTTGCTTCAAAGCGGATCTCATGGAAGATAAACAGCCTTGCAGAACAGATAGAGAATCTTTCCAGAAGCTCATCCGATACATCAGAACAGGCACAGAAGCTTGAGAATGACAGACAGTATCTCATAGGACTTCTGAAAGACTGAACAATGCAGTAAGACAGCCGGCATATGAAAAAACTGAGTTTCATTGAGATCACATCACTTTATATCGGCGTGATTATGGGAGCAGGATTCGCTTCAGGACGCGAATGCTGGCAGTTTTTCGGTGTCTTCGGCCGGAATGGATATTTTGGCGCTGTGTTCAGCACTGTCTGCTTTGTGATCCTCGCTCTGATGCTTACATATATAGCCAGGAGCAAGGGAACTGCTGATCTGGGAAAACTGATTTCACCATTTGAAAACAGATATATAGACAGCATGATCGGATGGACCCTTGCGATCATTTACTATTCGATGATTATTGCAATGACTGCGGCAGGAGGCTCTCTGCTGAGCCAGCAGTTCGGAATCAGCAAAACGGTCGGCGGAGCTTTGATCGCCATTCTGTGTGTGGTTACGGTACTCGGAGATTTTGAAAGAGTTTCGAAGGTATTCAGACTGCTCGTCCCTGTCCTGTTTGTGATAGGGGTCCTGACGATCCTGCTGACAATAAAAGCAGACTTCGGACAGAGCGGAGCTGTTACAGGATATAAGCCGGGACGGATGTCTCCAAACTGGCCGGTCTCAGCGATCGTTTTCATGGCATATAATTCGCTTGGAATGACTACAATGGCGGGAAACTGCGCTGTCAATGCAAAAGACGGAAGGAACGCGTATTCAGGCGCCGTACTTGGGACTCTGTGCCTGGGAGGACTTACAATCCTGCTTCTGCGAGCTCTTCTGACAGATATGGCGTTCTCTTCGGCTCTCGATCTGCCAATGCTCGGCTTTTCATCGAGGATCTCTCCGGTGCTGAATATCATCTATGCGATAGTGCTTTACGGAGCTGTTTACTCTACGGGTGCAAGCACGTATTACGGATTCAGCACTAAGCTCAAAAGCAACAGAGCAAGGAAATATATTATCATCGGAGGCGCAGCGGCAGGTTTTCTGCTCGGACTGACTGGGTTCAAGAAACTTGTGGAATTCCTTTATCCGGCGCAGGGATATATCGGGATATTATTTATTGTCTTTATCATAATCAATTATTTCAGGCAGCTGAGAATGAACAGAAATCAGCAGCAATAGTTTTATGCTTGTCAGTATGACAAATCAGTATAATTGATTGGCATGAGGAAAGTCCGGGCTCCGCAGGGCAAGGATGACGGATAACGTCCGCCGCAGGTAACTGTAGGGAAAGTGCAACAGAAACATTCCGCCGAAACGGATCATGCCGTGGTAAGGTTGAAATGGTGAGGTAAGAGCTCACCGGTGCTGTGGAGACACAGCAGCCGTGTAAACCCCATCCGGAGCAAGACTGAGAAGGGCTTTTGTGGGTGCGGCCCGTACCCGCCCGAAGGTGAGTCGCTTGATGCTGCAGGCAACTGCAGTACTAGATGGATGATCGTCAAATACAGAACCCGGCTTACAGTCTGCCCGTTTTCTTTCATGCTTTTTTGTAGTATATGTAAATTGTTTTTCGGAATGACTGTAACAGATATAGAAGTTTTGATTATTCAGACTGAAGGGACAGAGATCTGATATGGAACTAAGACTTGGAATCGATGTAGGCTCAACAACCGTCAAGCTTGTCCTGCTTGACGAGTCAGACAGAATTGTTTACTCAAAATATGAGAGACATATGTCAAACGTCTTCGAGAAAGTTGGGGAACTCCTCGAAGAACTTAATTCAGAAATGGGAGATCTTGATCTGAAGGCTGTAATAACAGGCTCCGGAGGTCTTTCGCTTGCCAATCTTTTTGAGATCAAGTTTGAGCAGGAAGTAGTCGCGTGCAGCAATGCGGTAGAAAAGCTCATACCGCAGACAGATGTTGCGATCGAGCTCGGCGGAGAAGATGCCAAGATCACTTTTTACGGATCTTCTGTAGAGCAGAGAATGAACGGCACCTGCGCAGGCGGTACCGGAGCTTTTATCGATCAGATGGCGGTTCTGCTCAATACTGACGCAGCCGGTCTTAATGAAGCTGCCAAGGATTACACGATCATCTATCCTATTGCGTCAAGATGCGGTGTTTTTGCCAAAACTGATATCCAGCCTCTTATCAATGACGGAGCCAACACATCTGATATTGCGGCGTCTATATTCCAGGCAGTAGTCAATCAGATGATTTCAGGCCTTGCCTGCGGACACCCTATCAAAGGCAACGTTGCCTTCCTGGGTGGACCTCTTGAATATCTCTCAGAGCTCCGCAAAAGGTTTATAGAAACACTTGATCTCAAAGATGAGAACATAATATTCCCTGACAACGCGAAATACTTCGTCGCACTCGGAGCCGCACTTCTAGCTGATAACGAACCTGTAGTCAGCCTTTCATCTCTTGTTGACAAAATCAGAAACGCTGATCCGGAAGCGGTGTCAGACACAAAGTATCTGCAGCCTCTTTTCAGAGATGAAAAAGAACTTGAGGAATTCAGAAAAAGGCATGCTTCCGCAAAGATCGCCAGAGGCGAGATGAGCCGGGCAAAAGGACCGGTATTCCTTGGCATCGATGCAGGCTCCACCACCACAAAGGCAGCAGTTATCAACGCTGATAAGGAACTCATCTATGAGCACTATCAGAACAATGAAGGTGATCCTCTTGATGTAGTTAAAAACATCCTCAAAGAGGTGTATGCAGTCCTTCCTGAGGATGCATATATCGGAAGATCCGTTGTTACAGGATACGGCGAGGGACTTATCAAGGCAGCCTTCAGGATCGATGCCGGCGAGATAGAGACGATGGCTCATTTCATGGCTGCGCGCCAGTTTATGCCTGATGTCACTTTTATCCTGGATATAGGCGGTCAGGACATGAAATGCATGAAGATCAAGGATGGCGCGATCAGCAGTATCATGCTTAATGAAGCATGCTCATCCGGCTGCGGTTCATTTATCGAGACTTATGCTAAATCCGTAAGCATGACTGTACCGGAGTTCGCTCAGGAAGCTCTTAAGTCCCAGAGGCCTGTTGATCTTGGAACCAGATGCACTGTCTTTATGAATTCCAAGGTAAAACAGTCTCAGAAAGAAGGCGCTTCCATAGCTGATATTTCCGCAGGATTGTCTTACTCAGTGATCAAAAATGCTTTATACAAGGTCATTAAACTGAGAAATACAGACGAGACAGGCCCTAATATTGTAGTTCAGGGCGGTACTTTCCTGAATGAGGCGGTACTGAGGAGCCTGGAGATCATTCTGGACAAAAATGTCGTAAGACCTGAGATCTCGGGGCTTATGGGTGCTTTCGGCGCAGCCATCACAGCATGCGATGACTATATTGAAGGCGAAGTATCTGAAGTGCTGCCGCTAGATCAGGTGGACAGTTTCAGTGTTACTACATCAAACGCGAGATGCGGAAGGTGCGGAAACAACTGCCTGCTTACGATCTCGAAGTTTTCGGATGGAAGCAGATATATCACCGGAAACAGATGCGAGAGGGGCGCAGGCAATATAACTAAAAAGTCCGAGCTGCCTAACCTCTACAAGATCAAGGCAAAACTCCTGTTTGACAGACCTGTACTCAGCGAAGAGGAGGCCAAGCGCGGAACGATCGGCATTCCGAGAGTTCTCAATATGTATGAGAACTACCCGTTCTGGCATGCGTTTTTCTCCAAGCTCGGATTCAGGGTCGTAATCAGCCCTTCAAGCAGCAAGGAAATCTACACAAGCGGCATGGATACTATTTCTTCTGATACCGCTTGCTATCCTGCAAAACTTGTACACGGACACATAAAATGGCTTGTTGAGAACGGTGTTAAGCGCATATTCTATCCATCGATCAACTATGAAGCTGTCGAAGACAAGAATGCGCCTAATCATTATAACTGTCCGGTCGTTGCGACTTATCCGGAAGTGATCGACAAGAATATGGCGGATTATTTCTATGATAATGATGTCGAGTTTTATCATCCGTTTGTTCCGTATGATAATGACGACCGCTTCATCACTGAGATGACCAAGTTCTTCTCAGGTTCCAGATCCGTCGATCTCAGCAGTACTGAGAATATCGTCGAAAGCTATCATCTCGGTGAGGATGAAAGAGATTACAGCCTGTACGGAATAGGAACGGACATCCTTGAAATCAGCCATGCTCTCAGAGCAGCCAGAAATGCCCAGAAAGCATACAAAAAGAACGTAGCGCTTGAAGGCGAAAGAGCTCTCAGGTATATGGAAGAGCATCATAAGAAAGGCATCGTCCTTTCAGGCCGTCCTTATCACATTGATCCTGAGATCAACCATGGCATAGATGAACTCGTGATCCAGCAGGATATGGTAGTGCTTTCCGAAGATTCAGTCAGCTGGAAAGTCAAAGCGGAAAGACCTCTCAGGATCCTGGATCAGTGGGTATATCATTCAAGGCTGTACAAAGCAGCGGTGTACGCAGGTCAGAGAGATGATCTTGAGATCATCCAGCTCAACTCTTTCGGATGCGGTCTTGACGCTGTCACAACCGACGAGGTGGATGAGCTTCTCGCGCAGAACAATAAGCTTTATACAGTACTTAAGATCGATGAGGGCGCTAACCTCGGCGCAGCCAAGATCCGGATCAGGTCGCTTAAAGCTGCTCTTGAAGAAAGAGAAAAGCTCGGAACGAGATCGCGCAGAATCAACAAACCATACAAGCGCAAGCTGTTTACCAAGGAAATGCGTAATGACGGCTACACTCTGCTTGTGCCGCAGATGTCACCGATCCATTTCCAGTACTTCGAACCGGTCATGAGGGCTGCAGGCTACAATGCCGTGTTGCTTCCGGCTGTTACAAAAGAGTCAGAAGAAGAAGGTCTCCGTTATGTCAACAATGACGCATGCTATCCGACCATCGTTACGCTCGGTCAGATCATATATGCGCTTAAATCAGGAGACTATGATCTGAGCAAGACAGGCGTCTTTATGTCTCAGACTGGCGGCGGCTGCAGAGCAAGCAATTATGTCGCTCTTCTCAGAAAAGCTCTCAAAGACCTTGGTATGGAGCAGATACCGGTCATATCATTCAATATGGTAGGACTGGAGAGAAATCCGGGCTTCAGCATTACTCCGAGACTGGCTCTTTCGCTTGTCTACGGCGCGCTTTACGGCGATCTGATGATGAAGTGCCTCTACAGGATCAGGCCTTATGAGATCGAAAAGGGAAGCGCTCAGTCTGTCATGGACTCGTGGTATGAAAAGATAGTCAGAAATTCCATGGATCTGAACAAGAAGGAATTCAAAAAGAATCTTTTCGCCATAGTCAGAGATTTTGACAGCATTCCGATCCATGAAGATATGGTCAAGCCTAGAGTAGGGATCGTGGGTGAGATCCTTGTGAAATATCATCCTAATGCCAATAACAATCTTGTAGAGACGATAGAGGAAGAAGGCGGAGAGGCTGTAGTACCATCCTTCATAGATTTCTTCGAATACGGCTTCCTCAACAAGATATACAATTACAACCATCTTTCCGGAACATGGAAATCGATGGTGCTCAACAGAGGCATGATCAGATTCATAGAGTCTTACCGCAAATACGCGCGTCAGGCCTGTGAGCAGAGCAAACGCTTTGAACCGGATGCGCACATAGAAGAGACAGCAGCCAATGCCGAAAGATTCATTTCTGTCGGCAATCAGTGCGGCGAAGGATGGCTGCTGACAGGCGAGATGGTAGATCTCATCGATTCGGGTGTCAAAAACATTCTCTGCCTTCAGCCTTTTGCCTGCCTCCCGAATCATGTCGCAGGAAAGGGAATGCTCAAGGCATTAAGACAGTATGATGAGAAAGCCAACATTGTAGCGATCGACTATGACCCGGGAGCATCAAACGTTAACCAGCTTAACCGCATCAAGCTCATGATGTCCACGGCTTTCAAGAATCTTGAAGAATAACGGGCATAGTAGTATACTGATATTGAACATTAATTATATACAGTCAAAAGGAGGTGTCTCCATTGGGCAGACATGGAACAATAGCTAACAGAAAATCCGCGCAGGATTCAAAACGTTCTGCGATGTTTACAAAGTATTCAAGACAGATCATCGTTGCAGCTAAGGGCGGCGGAGATCCTGAATTCAACCCTTCACTCAGAGTTGCGATAGATAAGGCAAAATCTATCGGTATGCCTAACGACAATATCAACAGGGCAATCAAGAAGGGTACCGGAGAACTAGGCGGCGAATCATATGAAGAGCTTCAGTTTGAGGGATACGGTCCAAGCGGAGTCGCAGTCATCGTAGAAGCTCTGACTGACAACAAGAACAGGACCGCTTCCTTCGTAAGATCCGTATTCGATAAGAATGGCGGCAATCTCGGAACACCGGGATGCGTTTCATACATGTTCTCGCGTAAGGGCGTCATCATCGTTGATTCAGAAGATCTTGATGAGGATGAAGTCATGATGGCAGCTCTCGATGCAGGCGCTGACGACATGATCGTCAACGAAGATAATTTCGAGATCAGAACAGAGCCATCTGCATTCAATGAAGTCCATCAGGCTATCAAGGATGCAGGATATGAGATCGTTGAAGCTGAAGTAGAGCAGATCCCTTCTATGGAAGCCAACGTCACAGATGAGAGTGCAGTAAAGTCTCTCACAAAACTGATCACTTCCCTTGAGGACAATGACGACGTACAGAAGGTTTACTTCAACTGCGATCTTGACCTTGAATAATAACGGACCATTCAATCAGATGGATGACCATACCCCTAATCCTGGGATATGCGACAAGTATCTTTAATTGAACCTACACTTACTTAAAGGGATTCCGATGCGGAAGTCTTATGTACAGCCTCCCGTGAGTGGACTACAGAAACCATGCTCAGGAAGTACCCACCTTATCAGTTAACGATAGGGCGTCAATTAATGGCTTGGCGGTATTCCGGGTTTTTTATTGATAATAAATACATATAATGTGATACAATAGATAAAAATATGGATTTTTATTGTCTAATGTATGGGGATGCCACAAAATGAAACTAAAAAAGATCGACATCAAGGAAATAAACGGCTTCAGACTCGGAAACGCTGAAGATCCTGAAGCGGGCACCGGAGTCACAGTCATATTAGCTGAAGACGGAGCTGTTGCCGGCGTGGATGTAAGAGGCGGCGCGCCTGCTACAAGAGAAACAGATCTGATAAGGTCTGAGAACACAGTTGAAAAGATAAATGCCGTAGTTCTCAGCGGAGGTTCCGCGTTCGGACTTGAAGCAGCTTCCGGAGTCATGAGAGCTCTTGCAGAAAAAGGGCAGGGCTTCAAGGTAGGAGATATAACGGTACCTATCGTCGCCGGAGCTTCTCTTTTCGATCTTCAGGTAGGCAGAAACGATGTTTTCCCTGACGTGATGATGGGAGCAGAAGCTGTCCACAATGCTTATGAGGATTCCTTTGAATCAGGAAACCACGGTGCCGGTACCGGCGCATCGGTCGGCAAGATGCTTGGAATGGACAGAGCGATGAAGACCGGTCTCGGAACTTTTGCCTGCGGTGATGAACTTATTCAGGTCGGAGCCATTTCAGCCGTCAATGCCTGCGCTGATATATATAATGGCGCCGGTAATATAATCGCGGGGCTTCGAAATGCCGGGGGCAATGATATACAGGGTACTGTCAAGGTTCTCAAGGGCATGATACATCCTGAATCCAAACCGGATCTCGATCTGTATGAAATACGCCGTATGGCTGAAGAAGAATCGAAGTCCGCATTAGCAGAGTCTGAGCCTGAAAGCACCGGAAATGAAAAAGACGATATCGCAAGAGCCCTGATGGCTTCATATGAACTTGAGCAGGCCCAGATCGCTATGGAAGAAAGCCGGACAGAACCTGAACCTGAGATCGAGCCGGAAACAGAATCCATTCAGCCTGCAGAGCATAATGAAGAGCCGGTAATGACCGCTGACTTTGAAACTGAACAGGATCATCCGGAAGATGCTTATCTTGATGATGA
The DNA here is from genome assembly GCA_900317675.1 of uncultured Eubacteriales bacterium. GTDB lineage: Bacteria > Bacillota > Clostridia > Peptostreptococcales > Anaerovoracaceae > Crickella. Next base: position 11,829 of record ONHU01000017.1, on the reverse strand, counting down.
TTTTGCTGAAGAGACTTGTCCTGCTTCAGATACGGAATCAGAAGAAGGTGAAATCACATCTTTCGCAGAAGAGGAGCCTGAAAAGACAGAAGAACTTCCTCTGCAGACAGAAGAGCCGGTGGGATCTTTTGAGGAATCACCTTCTCTTTACTCAGAAGTATCTGAAGCGAACGAAGAAGAGGAGCCGGAACCTGAAGAAGATGATGAGTATCAGCTGACCCAGGAAGACAGGGATGATATGGGATACGATATCGCCTTCAACACGACGATATCCTGCGTTATCACCAATGCCATCATCACCAAGGCACAGGCGAACAAGCTTGCTTCCATACTGCATGATGCTTATGCAAGGGCAATAAAACCCGTACATACCACGATGGACGGAGATACGATCTTCGTGCTCTCGACATGTACTCAGGAAGTCAATTTTGACGCATTTGCTGCCCTTGCCACAGATGTACTGCAGTATGCTATCATAGACGGAGCTCATTCTGCTGAGAGCGCTTACGGTCTGCCGGCAGCAAGAGACATCATACGCAAATAGACATAACTGATCAATTACAGCCGTTACTGACAGCCGGTCCCGCACTATCCGGGATCGGTATTGTATATATACAGAAAAAGGTTAGTCATAATGAAAAAGCTTATACTTATTGACGGCAACAGCCTGTTGTTCAGAGCATATTTCGCAATGAGGCCGATGGTCACATCCAAAGGCATCCATACCCAGGGTATTTTTGCTTTCATCAATATGCTTAACAAGATCATCAAAGATTATGAGCCGGATTACATGGCTGTGGCATTTGATATGAAAGAAAAGACCTTCAGACACGAGAGATATGAAGATTATAAGGCCGGGCGTCAGCAGACCCCGATAGAACTTCTCTCAGAGATCCCGTGGATGCATAAGGTGCTTGAAGCAATGAATATAGCTGTTCTTGAAAAGCCGGGATATGAAGCAGACGATATTATCGGAACTCTGGCATCAAAAGGGTCTGAGAATGGCCTCAAAACCCTTGTAATTTCCGGTGACAAGGACGAACTCCAGCTTGTCGCCCCGAATGTCAACGTCCTCATAAATAAGCGTGGAATGAGCGAATTTGACCTTTATGACGAAGATGCTATGATGGACAGATACTCGCTGACACCTCAGCAGTTCATAGATCTGAAAGGTCTGATGGGTGATAAATCCGATAATATCCCTGGAGTCCCGGGTATAGGAGAGAAAAAAGGCATTGCGCTTCTGAAGGAATACGGATGCCTTGAGTCAGTTCTGGATCATGCAGATGAGATCAAAGGCAAGATGGGAGAGAATATCCGTGAAAATGCCGAGATCGCCAGACTGTCGAAATGGCTTGCGACTATCGAAACTGATGCACCAATCGATTTTTCATGGGAGGAGCTTGAGTTCACAGATCCGGACATTGCCGCTCTGATTGATATATATACAGAACTTGAATTCAATTCGTTTATCAAAAAACTCCAGTCTGAATCAGACGGAAATGTAATTGCAGAAGCAGCAGGCATTAATGATTCAGCGATTACGGATGGCCTTGACAGCATCAGACTTGCGGGATTCAGAGAGTTTATTTCCGAAGTACCTGAAGGCAGTATAGTAGCTGCTGAAGCAGCCTGTGACAACGACCACTTAAAGACATCTGATATAGGCTGTTTCGCACTTTACAGCCCTGAGAAAAAACTCGGATGCATCCAGTCTCTGACAACTATGGATGCTCAGATCATCCTGAGTCAGCTTGCAGCCATGAGATACAGACTATGCGGATGCGGACTCAAGAAACTGGTCTATTCCGCATTGAGTTTTGCGGATGCGCTTCTGATACCTTACCATGATATCACTGTAGCAGAATATCTTCTCGATCCTAACAGGCAGAAGTATCCTCTCGACAAGCTTATGCTCAGACACCTCGGATATGCTGCGGATGAAAAGCAGGCCGGGATAATGAGTGATGATATCAATCACAAAAGCGATATGATCTCAGGAGACGACTGCCTCCTCCGTGCATACTGCTCCGAACTTGTAATGAAAAAGCAGAAAGAACTGATTGATGATTACGGTCTCAGGTTGCTGTTTGACAAATGTGAGATGCCGCTTGTCAGGACTCTCTCTGAAATGGAGCTGGAAGGCATCAAATGCGATCCGGACATACTCATGTCGATAAGCACTGAGATCAAAGATAGTATAGCTGTTCTCGAACAGCGAATCTATGATGAAGCAGGGCAGAAATTCAATATAAACTCTCCTAAGCAGCTTGCAGGCATATTATTTGAGGAGATGAATATCCCTTATCCTAAAGCAAAGGGCAAGAACGGAAGTTATTCGACTGCTGCTGATGTACTGGACAAGCTCAAAGATGATCACAGTATAGTGGCAGACGTACTTGAATACAGAAAGCTCGCCAAGCTCAACAGCACATATGCAGAAGGACTGAGGGCATTTATCGGAGAAGACGGAAAAGTCCGCCCGCATTTCATGCAGACTGTTGCTGCGACAGGCAGACTCAGCTGCACTGATCCTAATCTGCAGAATATCCCGATCAGAGATGATTACGGACGTCTGATAAGAAAAGCATTTACAGTCAGCAGTGAAGACAATGTGTTTACAGGCTCTGACTACTCGCAGATAGAACTTCGTATTCTCGCATCACTCAGCGGTGATGAGTCTCTTATAAGCGATTTCAGAAACGGAAAAGACATACATCGTGCTACAGCATCCAGAGTATTTGAGATTCCGGAAGAAGATGTCACTTCACTCGACAGGACCAGAGCAAAAGCTGTGAATTTCGGTGTAGTGTACGGAATGAGCGGATTCGGACTGGGCGAAAGCCTTGGAATATCCAGATCTGAAGGTCAGAAATATATCAACGAATATTTCGCAAAGCACAAAGCCGTCAAGGAATATCTGGATAAACAGATAGAAGAGGGTGAGAAGAACAGGGAAGTCAGGACATATTACGGCAGAGTCAGACAGATACCTGAGTTCGCATCCCGCAAATTCATGGAGAGAGAACTGGCAAAAAGGCTGGCAATGAACACACCTATTCAGGGTACAGCAGCAGACATAATAAAATTTGCCATGAATTCAGTTTCAGATGAACTCCGGAAAAGAGGACTCAGATCCAGACTGATCCTCCAGATCCACGATGAGCTAATCGTTGAAGGACCTTCTTCTGAAGCAGAAGAAGTCAGAGATCTGCTGGAGAAGTGCATGAAAGGTGCTGCTGACCTTGCTGTAGACCTGACATGTGATATCCATACCGGAAAAACATGGTATGATCTGAAATAGCGCATGTAGTTTGACGAATCAGATAATAGTTTACGGATAATATTTATTCTATATTACGCAGGAGGACCTGGAAAATGATCACTATCGCGATAACCGGCGGTATCGGAGCCGGCAAATCGACAGTAACAAGCCATCTTATATCAAAAGGATACACAGTTATCGATGCTGACAGGATGTCTCGCGAGATGACTGCACCAGGCGGAAAGGCTATGCCTTATATTCTCGAACATTTCGGACCGAATTTCATAAACGAAGACGGAAGCCTCAACCGCGCAGCAATGAGAGACCTTGTTTTTCAGGAACCTAAATATAAATCCGTCCTTGAGGAGGGAACTACCAAAGTAGTTCTGGAAGATATTGAGAAAATCAAAAAGGAAAAAGCTGACTCCGGAGAGAAAGCTCTTTTCTTTGATATTCCATTACTGTTTGAGACTCATCAGGAAAGCAATTATGATCAGGTATGGGTGGTGACTGCAGATTATGAGATCCGGAAAGAGCGGATAATGGCCCGTGACGGGATAGAACCATCTATCATAGATCTGATCATGGACTCACAGTCAGAAGAGGAACGCAAAGTTAAAAGTGCTGACGTTGTCTTTTATAACAACGGTACTGTCGAAGAACTGGAGGCAGCAGTAGATAAAGCACTCGGATCACTTTGATGATAACGGACATTTTTATGTCGGTCAGCCGGACAGAACCGGCTGACTGTTTTTTGCATAAAAAAGATGACAGCAGATTTGATCTCTGCTGTCATCTGTGTGATCGTCTTACAGCATTTCGATGAATGCGGCGATTCTTGTATTGAGCTGTGCTACGTCTGCAGTGGAGTAGTCTGTCTCTACCATGAAGTAAGGAACTTTCTTCTCTTCTGTGCAGAATCTCTCAATTGACTTGTGCTCAACATTGTATGTGTGGCAAGCCTGAAGTGTCATTTCGAGTACTCCGTCAGCCTTGTACTCATCGATAGTTCTGCCAAGCAGGTCGTATCTGTTAGGGTTAGGTGTCATGACAGAGCATCCAATCTGGAGATATCTGTATGCAACTGCCTCCCAGATGTCCTCTGCGTCTTCGTCGATAAGTCTGTCATACTGCTTTGCACCAACGCAGTTTTCCATTGCAACTACAACACCGCCGTTGTCCTCAATAGCCTTGATGACTTTTTCCGTAACTCCGCCGATAGGGCATCCGGTGAGAACGATACGAGGTCTCTTATCGAGCATCTTTCCGTCAGCATATTCGCTTTCGATTTTTTCTTTAACAGCTTTAACCTCAGGAACGATCGCTGTGTGATCAAACTTGAATCCGCTTCCGTAGAGAACCTTGAACATGTCGAGTCCGGAAACCGGGCATGGATCGGATTTCATTGTATCGATGAGCTCTTTCTTGGCTACTCTGATCTCGTTCTCGAGCTTAACGGCTTTTCTCATATCATCATCAGTGATAGTGATACCGAATTTCTCTTCTACATATGCCTTGAGTCTGAGTAGCTCAGCCTTGTAAAGCTCAAGACCTTTCTCACTCTGTGAATTAGGAAGATCCATTACGAATACATCCTTGAAATCACTCATGAGTTCATACATCTTCTTCTTACCGTCACATGTGTTTTCACCGATAACTATGTCGCTGAAATAGAAGAACGGGCACTTGTCAGCCTTTGCAAATCCATAGCTGGACTTGATCAGAGGGCAGAGGTTTGCAGGAAGATCCTTCTCTGCTACAGGAATGGTCTCGCCGGATGTTGAGCACAGACCTACTGTTGCAGCTCCTGCTGCGATAGCGAGTTCCTGTGGGAAATATGTGCAGTATGATCCGATTACAGGAATTCCCTGATCCTTGACTTTCTTTACATTGATGAAAGCGTTCCTTCTTGCTTCTGCGAATTCTTCAAATACAGCCGGCAGTTCTTTGATAAGTTCCATTTATTTCTCCTCCCATGAATATCTTTTGGACGGAACAGTGATATTTCTCATATTCCATCCAATATTTTCTAACTTTTGTACTGCATTCACAATGCAAAAATAGAGTTATAGAAATAATCAATACCTGGCGCGGAGATTATCAGGATGTTACAGCGTTTCTTTTTAAAGTGTAGCGGTCAGTCTTTTGTGATAATATTCTATTGAACCTGATCAGATACTGCGGGCTCATCGCAGCGATATATACCGGTGAGCTTTACCGGACACAGGAGGTGCAGGAAATGGGTATAGCTTTTGCATACGGACTGGGGACTACAATAGATGAGCTGGAACTCAGAAAAGACGCTTCAGACAGATTGTTTGATCTTTTTTCAGAAAAAAGGCAGAAGAAATTCATAGCAGAATGGAGAAATAAGTACCCACAGCTTGAATGGGATGATGCCATGACGATCATGATGCTCACGGAAAGAACAGAAAAAGTGCTTGCCGATGTTATCAACGAGAATTGTTTTGGCGGCAAAAAGATCGTTACAGGCAGAGACGGGGCGGTCTATGCAGAACCTGCTTTTCCGAAATCGGAAACTGCCAGAAACAGGATCCCGACAGAAAAGGAGATCAGAGATGCTATCGCCGTCCATCTTCAGGCATGCTACAAAGGTGTCAGAAAGAGAGACATCGATTATTATTTCTTTGAACAGGATGATTGATCATGAGCTGACGCAGAAGAGGTGCGTATATGACGAACAGAAATGAGCTTCTGATTGTCAGTTTCGGTACGACATCAGCAGAGAGCCGGGAACTGAATATCGGAGCGGTTGAACAGGCAATAGCTGAAGCAGCAGGAAACTCCTGGAGTATCTGCAGATGCTTCACTTCACAGACTGTCATCGATATCATAAAAAAGAGAGAAGGCATCCGTATAGATAACATAAAAGAAGCTCTTGAAAGGGCGGCAGCGGATGGCATCCAAAACCTTGCAGTGCAGCCTCTGCATCTGATGAAAGGTCTGGAATACGGGAAGCTGAAAAGCATTCTATCTGAATACAGAAATCTGTTCCAAAGCATTTCTCTTGGAGATCCGCTTCTGTCTTCAGAAGATGACTTCCGCAAAGCGGCTGAGGCTCTTATTGAGGCCTCTTCAGAATACGATGACGGAGAGACCGCGCTTGTTTTCATGGGACATGGAACAGAATCAGCTGCTAACGATATATATGTCAGATTACAGGAAATGCTCAGCAGCATGAATAAGAATAATTACTATATCGGAACCGTTGAAACCAGACCGTCGGTCAGGGATGTGCTTTCAGATATAGGCAGATTTCAATACAGAAAAGCAGTATTAAGACCTCTGATGCTGGTCGCAGGAAATCATGCCGTCCGGGACATGGCGTCCGGGGACGACCCTGATTCATGGTATTCGCTTTTCACAGCTTCAGGTTATGAAACTGAATGCATCATAGAAGGACTTGGTCAGATACCGGCTGTCAGGGATATATATGTCAGTCATGCGATGAAAGCGATACGGGCGCTTGACAGCAGATAGATACCGGGGAGCCGTACTATTCTGAATTTGAATACAACGATTGATTTCTTGATACATAAGCTGCAGGGTGTTAAAATTATTAAGCACTGCAAATCATAAATAATATGAAGTATCAGGTGCCCCGTTCAGACCGGACGGGGATAATAGGGAAGCAGGTGAGAATCCTGCGCGATCCCGTCACTGTGATAGAGCGTGTCAGTCTATAATGTCACTGGGATGAGCAGTCCTCCCGGGAAGGCGGACTGACATGTTATGTTCTTAAGCCAGGAGACCTGCCGGTACTAAGTACAGGGAATTATCAGCATTTTTGCCGCAGTGCTCTGGCAGTGCGGATGATTTCCGGATCACGTGGAATTGGTCGTACAGTTTAAAGGGGCGCAGCTCCTTGTTTCTGACACCTTTTTGCCGTGAATGGTAAAGAGGCTTTTCTTATGTTAAACACTGCCGGTATGATCCGGATGTCGATACAGTGTTTTGCGAGGGAAGGCCAATATTGTGTCAAAATAAGAAAAGGAGAAGATCGACATGAAGAAGTTATTGGCATTATTACTGGGTATCACAATGGTATTCTCGTTCTCGCTGCTGACCGGCTGCGGATCAGGAGGCGGAGATACGGAGGAGGCACAGCCTGAATCAGATCCTGTTGCTGAATGCGCAGCTCTGATCGACGCTATCTATGTTCAGGAATATACTGATGATACTTATGCACAGTGCGAAGCAGCTAAGGCCGCATGGGATGCTCTGACAGATGAACAGAAAGAGCAGGTAGAAGGTGAAGAAGCAAGCCCTGACTATTTCGGCAGAGATACAGGAGATGCATCACTTGACGATCCACTGAACCAGGATGATATCGGGGAGAACGAACTCCTGGTCGTAAGCTTCGGCACCTCATTCAATGACAGCCGCGCTGAGGATATCGGCGGCATAGAAAAGGCTCTTCAGGAAGCATATCCTGACTGGTCAGTCAGAAGAGCATTCACAGCACAGATCATCATCAACCATATCTATGCGCGTGACGGTGAGAAGATCGATAATGTTGAGCAGGCTCTCAAGAGAGCAGAAGACAATGGTGTCAAGAACCTGGTAGTACAGCCGACACACCTCATGCATGGTGCTGAATATGACGAACTCATTGAAGCACTTCAGGCACACAAGGATAATTTCGAGACTGTAAAAGTCGCAGAACCGCTTCTCGGTACTGTAGGCGATGATGCTACAGTAGTAAACTCCGATAAGGAAGCTGCAGCTAAGGCTGTAGTAGCTGAAGCTGTCGCTGTAAGCGATTATGATTCACTCGAAGCTGCTGCCGCAGATGGTACTGCATTTGTATTCCTCGGACATGGTACTTCTCACGATGCTGCTGTGACTTATGACCAGATGCAGGAACAGATGAAGCAGCTCGGATATGAAAATGTATTTGTAGGTACAGTTGAAGGAAAACCTGAGGATACCGCATTTCCTGCAGTCAAGAAAGCTCTTCAGGATGCAGGATATACTAAAGTCATCTTAAGACCTCTTATGGTAGTTGCAGGAGACCATGCTAATAATGATATGGCCGGCGATGAAGAAGGTTCATGGTACTATGGCATGGTCAATGGCGGAGAATTCGAAGTGGAAGGTGCAGATGAAGCTGTAGATACTGGTGCCGGACTCACCGCTGACAATGTTACATGCCAGATCGAAGGTCTCGGAAGGATCGCAGATATCCAGAAGATCTACCTTGCTCACACTGCTGATGCAATGGCAGCAGAGTAAAATATAAACAAGGACAGTTACTATGAAAAAGCTGAAATCATTCAGGATCCTGTTCTTCGCTGTCCTTACCGCAGCTCTGATCTTTATGACGGGGTGCGGAGGTGAAGAGCAGACAGCTGATCCCGGTATCCCTGACGGCACTTATGTGGCAACGTTCACTACAGACAATCCGATGTTCCATGTCAACGACGCTTACAATGACAAAGGAATACTGACAGTAGAGAACGGAAAGATGACGATCCATGTCAGCCTTCAGTCCAAAAAGATAGTTAATCTGTTTCCGGGAACAGCTGAAGATGCCCGGAAGGAGGGCGCCGAGCTGCTTGAGCCTACCACCGATACCGTCACATATCCGGATGGATATACGGATGAGGTATACGGCTTCGACGTTCCTGTACCGTCTCTCGACGAGGAATTCGATCTCGCTCTGCTCGGGACAAAAGGAAAATGGTATGATCACAAAGTGATCGTATCAGATCCTGTAGAAGGCAGTGATATCGTTTCGGCTGCCGGCGAACATACCGGTGAACAGGCCGCTGAGGCTGAGACACCGGACATTTCTGACGGAGAACACACAGCTGAAGTAACACTAGACGGAGGAACAGGCCGGGCATCTGTAGAAAGCCCTGCGGTAATACGGAAAAACGGAGACGAATGCATCGCAGTCATCACATGGAGCAGTCCGTATTATGACTATATGATCGTAGACGGACAGAGATATGATCCTGTGAACACGGAAGGCAATTCTGTATTCGAGATACCTGTTCCGTATTTCGACAAGCCTGTAGATGTGATCGCAGATACCACCGCAATGAGCGAACCTCATGAGATAGAATATACACTTACATTTGATTCGGCTTCAGTAAAGTAGTTTTACAATGCAGAGATCCCGCTGCAAAAGCTGCGGGTTCTCTGCTTTTTATTAAGAAGTCCGTTTTCTGAAAAGCGGAGACATCAATTCATTCATGAAAAAATACAGCAGGTTTTTAACTCTATTAACAGCAATAATATTATCAGTGGTGCTTGCCGGCTGCGGAGCGGATGACAGTCAAAGTTCGCAGGAAAGTGCTATGGATGAGCATCTGACCGGGTCAATGGATCTCCTGTATGCGGATCAGTTCCATGTTGATCTTTATGAAGACGGGATATCTGTAATATCGGTTGAGGATGGTCTTGATTATCTTGTCACAGGGGATCCGGATGGACTTCCTGACTGGATTGACCCTGCAATAACAGAAGATATGACAGTGATATGCGCACCTTCACACAAGGTGTATAACGCAGCGTCATCTGCGATGGATCTTATCGATGCAGCCGGAGCACTTGATTCCGTTGTCATGACGAGTACGCAGGCGAGTGACTGGAGCATAGACAAGATAAAAGAACTGGTTGAGAACGATAAGATCCGTTACATCGGAAAGTATCGCGCACCGGATTACGAAGCTCTTCTTGAGGAAGATGTCGATCTTGCAATAGAATCAACGATGATATATCACAGTCCTCAGGTCAAAGAAGCTATCGAAGAGCTTGGCATACCTGTTCTCGTTGAGAGATCCAGCTATGAATCAGAGCCTCTGGGGAGACTCGAATGGATAAAGCTCTACGGACTGCTGCTCGGAAAAAGCGAAGAAGCACAGGAATTCTTTGATGGGGCGGTCGCCAAACTTGAAGAAGTGGATACTGATGCCATCAGTGATACTCCTTCTGTCGCTTTCTTTTCTGTCAATTCAAACGGATCTGTCGTTGTCAGAAAACCCGGAGACTATGTCACAAAGATGATAGAGATGGCAGGCGGGACTTATGCTTTGAGTGATATAACTGACGAAGAAGATAATGCGCTGTCCACCATGAATATGCAGATGGAAGCGTTCTATGATAAAACAGCGGATGCTGATATACTGATATATAACAGCACCATTGAGGGCGGACTTGACAGCATAGCAGAGCTGACGGATCTTTCTGACAGCTTCAGCGATTTCAAGGCTGTGAAAAGCGGCAATGTGTGGTGTACTGATGCAAGCACTTTCCAGAGGACGACAGGCGCCGCAGATATGATACTGGAGATGAACAGGATCTTCGCCGGCAGTTCCGATGAAGAAATGGAATACTTCCATAAACTGAAATAACATGAAAAACAACAGGATCAAAGCGTGCTACGCTTTGCTGGGAGCGTTGCTCCTGATACTGATATTCATGAATATACTAACAGGAAGCTCCTCGATGACAATAGGAGATGCTTTAAGGATCCTCTTTTCGCATGATACTGTATCCAAATACGGCAAGATCATATGGGACATCCGTATGCCGAGGATACTAGCGGCAGCTCTTCTGGGAGGAGCTCTTTCTGTATCCGGATTTCTGCTTCAGACCTTCTTTGCCAATCCTATTGCAGGTCCGTATATACTGGGAATCTCTTCCGGCGCGAAACTGGTAGTAGCATGCACAATGGTTTTCGCTCTGACTCACGGAATGATGGTCCCGTCTCTTGTCATGATAATAGCAGCATTCGCAGGCTCGATCGCTGTTACGGGTGTGATCCTGCTGATCTCAGACAAGGTGAGGAGCATGTCTGTCCTTATTGTCTGTGGAGTGATGGTCGGTTATATATGCTCAGCTGTGACAGAATTCCTTGTGACATTTGCCGATGACTCAAACATAGTCAACCTGCACAACTGGTCGATGGGCAGTTTCTCGGCAGTAAGCTGGGATAATATCAGAGTCGTCACAGTTGTCGTGCTCATATCCGTCATATCAGCATTCATGCTGTCAAAACCTATGAGTGCATTTCAGATGGGAGAGCAGTATGCCCGCAGTGTAGGCGTGGATATAAAAGCATTCAGAATCGGTCTTATTACTCTTTCGAGCGTGCTCTCAGCAACGGTGACTGCATTTGCAGGACCTATCTCTTTCGTAGGGATCGCAGTTCCGCATATTATCAGGTCTGTGACTACGACGTCAAAACCGATAGTGATGGTGCCTCAGTGCTTCCTCGGAGGGGCAGTATTCTGCCTTTTCTGCGACCTGCTCGCAAGAAATCTGTTCGCGCCTACCGAGATAAGTATAAGCACCATGACGGCGGTTTTCGGCGCTCCGGTGGTCATAATGATGCTGATCCGCAGGAAAGCAAGGTGATATCATGTCGAGTGCACTGAGGACAGAAAAACTCAATACCGGATATGAAGGCCGCGCAGTAGTTTCGGGCGTGAACATCGAAATCCATAAAGGCGAGATCGTGACTCTGATCGGACCGAACGGGGCCGGCAAGTCTACAGTGCTCAAAACACTGGCAGGTCAGCTTGCGCCTCTTG
>ONHU01000023.1 GCA_900317675.1 uncultured Eubacteriales bacterium | reverse complement strand
GTATTTGACAGGCACGGATTAAAGTATGATATTCGCAGAACGATTTGCAATGCCACTCGTGACAGGCAGGAAAGCTGTCGGGAACTGGCCGGACAGGTCGATCTGATGGTAGTCATAGGAGATAAGCATAGTTCTAATTCACGAAAATTATATGAAATCGCTGCTCATAATTGTGAAAACAGCATATTTATAGAAAATGCTAGTGATTTTCTATTGAAAGATGGGGAAAAATATACTAAAATTGGCGTTATAGCGGGCGCATCTACACCCGAATCCGATGATGGATTTCATGGATGACATTGAGAAATCTTTACGTTTACCAAAGCCAGGCGATGTAATTGACGGCAAGGTTGATCAGGTTATGGACGATGCAGTTATCGTCAACATGGGATGCAAAAAGGACGGAATCCTCAGAGCTGACGAGGTTGTTCTTGAAGAAGGTCAGAAGCTGTCAGATGTTTTCAAAGAAGGCGACGATATCCAGGCCAAGGTCATCAAATCTGATGAAGGAGAGGGCGGAATCCTTCTCTCCAAGAAGAGACTCGTTGCAGTTGAAAACTACACAGAGCTTGAAGAAGCTATGGAAAACAAGGAAGTCATCAATGTTAAGCTTGTCAGAGCCGTTAACGGCGGAGTGATCGCAGCTTACAAAGAGATCACAGGCTTCATCCCTATGTCCCAGCTTTCTGACAGATACATCGAGAATGCTGACGAGTTCCTCGGACAGAATGTCGATGTAAGAGTTATCAGAGTTGATACCAAGCGTAACAGAGCAGTTTTCTCACGTAAGACAGTACTGGTTGAAGAAAAGCGCAAGGCAGTAGCAGAAGTATGGAGCAACCTGAATGTCGGCGATATCGTCGAAGGTAAGGTTATGAGATTCACTGACTACGGTGCATTCGTAGATATCGGCGGTGTTGACGGACTTCTCCACATTTCCGAGATTTCCTGGGGCAAGCTCAGACATCCTGAGGAAGTCCTCAAGATCGGAGACATCATCAATGTTAAGATCCTGTCACTCAACGAGGAAAAGGGCAAGATCTCACTCGGACTCAAGCAGACTCAGCCTGAACCATGGTCACTGGTTGGTGACAAGTATCAGGTAGGCGATGTACTTGACGGCAAAGTCGTACAGACTAAGGAATACGGTGCATTCGTTGAGCTTGAAGCAGGACTTGATGGTCTTGTACACATTTCAGAGATCGCTAACAAGAGAGTTGAGAACGTAAGCGATGAACTCAAGGTCGGCGAAACTGTTAAGGTCAAGATCATGGAGATCGATCCTGAGAAGAGAAGAATCAGCCTGAGCATCAAGGCTGCTCTCCCTGCAGAGGAAGCAGCACCTGCTGAAGAACCTGCAGAAGAGCCTGCAGAAGAAGCAGCTGAGGAAGTAAAAGACGAAGAATAGTCGTCAAATTTCCATAAGAAACAAAGACCGGGTTCAGTAGAGTCCGGTCTTTACCTTTTGATTAGGGAGTAAGATCGTATTAATCATGGATTTCAGATTTTTTAGAGCAATCATAACAGGTAAAATCGGTAATGCTGCGATAAGCATGATCGACAGAAACAGAGGAACAATATGGGCAGGCAAAAAAGCCCTGAAGATCGATCCTGAACTTCTTACCCATTTTACCGGAATAGATCCGCAGAGAGTGATTTTTGTAACCGGCACGAACGGAAAGTCCACTGTCAGCAATATGATTACCCACATTCTCAGGACAAAAGGGTATAAGGTGATTTCCAATTCCGAAGGAGCCAATCTGACAACCGGAGTTGCCGCTGCGCTTGTTAAAAAGGTTTCTCTGTCAGGATCTGTCAAAGCAGATTACTGTGTCTTCGAGACAGACGAAAGATATCTTGCCCAGATACGGGAGCAGCTTCCGTGCGCCAATCTTCTGGTGACGAATCTTCAGAAAGATCAGGTGCAGCGTAACGGCGATCCTGATTTTGTTTACAGAAAGATCGCTGATGTTGCCGGCAAATACGGTATGAGACTGTTTCTGAACGGTGATGAGCCGAGATCATGCTCGCTTGCTGAACAGTCAGACAAAGTGGTCTTCTACGGCGTCGGCAAGCATTCTCAGGCATTCCGGAAGGATCAGACATTTGTCACACTGCCGTGTCCAAAGTGCCGCAGCCGGATCCGCTTCAGCTATTACAATAATGACGGCATGGGCGGTTTCAAATGTGACAGATGCGGATACTCAAACAACAACGGAAGAGAATCCGCTGATTATACTGTTACTGATACAGATTTCGAATCCGGGACCTTCAGGATCGGCGAGACAGGCTTCAGCATGCCTTATAAACAGACTTACATGCTCTATAACTATGCAGCTGCAGCAGCAGTATGCAGGGAACTTGCCGGAATATCAGAAGAGGAATCAGCAGAAGCGATCAAAAGCTTCAAGGTTCCGGAAGGAAGGATAGAGCAGCTGAAGCACGGAAATCAGATCATAAAGTATTACAGATTCAAGCAGGAGAATCCTGAGACCCTTCAGAACTTCCTGAATGCTGTTGCTTCCGACCCGGAAGAAAAGGTTGTAGTGATAGGCTTTGGCACAGTAAGCGACTATGATCCGTACTATATCAACTCATTCTATGCTTTTGACTGCGACTATACGGTTCTTAAAGGAGCCAGGGTCAAGAAATATATATTTGTCACAGATACGATTGCTTATGATGCAGCTAACTGCTTTATCTACGGCGGCGTCGATCCGTCCATTGTAGAGATCCTTCCTACCAGTGATGAAGAGGAGATATTCGACGCAATCACAGCCTCCGGATGCAGCAATATATACCTTAGCGTCAAGCTTCACATGTTTGAAGAGATGAAGCAATATGCAGGCAAAGGGAGGTAAGCTATGGCAGACAGAACGATCAACATTGCGTGGATGTATCCGGATACTCTTTATCTCCATGGAGAAAGAGGAAATATCATGGCTCTTGTACGGTATTCCATTGAGCTCGGCCTTACGCCTCACGTCAGGAGGATCGACCTTGGTACAAAGGGCTTCGACCCAATGGAATATGATATCCTGTTCTTCGGCCCGGGAGAGATCTCGTCATTCAAAAGCGTCATCAAAGATATTTCAGGATACAAGAGAAGCATAGCTGAGTACATATCATCCGGAAAGATCCTTATAGCTACCGGCACTACTATGGCTATGTTCTGTGAGAGAATTATCAGATTTTCACCTGACGCAGAAGACGGGGCAGGCGAAGTCATAAACGGATTATGTGTTTTACCTGCTGATGCATATGAGAGAGAATATGTATACGGAAACGATCTGACGGTTCGTGCTGAATACGGCGGTTATTCAATGGAGCTCGTCGGAAGCCAGATTCAGATGACAGATATCAGGTTCAATGAAAGCGGACAGTACAGCCGTTTCGGAACTGTTCTGTACGGCAGAGGCAACAATGGTCATGACGGAATAGAAGGCGCATTACACGGAAATTCTATCTTCACTAATATGCTTGGCCCGATGCTTGTATGCAATCCATGGCTTACGGTCCGTATCCTCAGAATAGCTGCGGCGGCAAAAGGCACTGAAGTCCTTGCAATGGATCCTGATTACGGACTTGAGATCAGGTCTCTTGAGCTCAAGAAAAATTTTATTGATGATAAAGAGTCTGTATAATACAATCATCATCGAAAGGATATATAGACACAGATGAAAACAATTAGATTCTATCTGGCGCTTTGGGCAGCCAAACTGTCAGTGATCGTGATAGACCTTATTGCTAAGGGGAGAGGGACCAACCTTCCCGGTCAGGTCGCTCTTGCGATCGATCCTCTGTTTGTAAAGCATCTCAAAGGTATCGATCCGGCAAAAGCAGTATTTGTCACCGGAACCAACGGAAAAAGCACCACAGTCAATCTCCTGCACCACGTCTTTACAGCTAACGGACGAACTGTAGCTGCAAATCTTGACGGAGCTAATATGCTCACCGGAGTCGCTACTGCTCTGACAAAAGACAGCACTCTTTCAGGAAGGGTGCGTTCTGAGTATGTGATCATGGAGACTGATGAGAGGTATCTTAAGTTCATACGCAGGCAGCTTCCGGCAAAACAGCTGATCATCACTAATATTCAGAAGGACCAGACTCAGAGAAACGGCGAACCCGGAGTAATATTCAACAAGATCTCCGAAGCGATGGGAGAAGACCTGACGGCCTTTGTGAATCAGGATGAGCCGAGGTCGTTCGCGCTTGGCGATTTTGCCGGCAGGACAGTCAGTTACTCCGTAAAAGAAAACAGCAAATCCTACCATAAAGAACAGGATTTCTTCTCTGTTACAATGCCATGCAGCAGATGTCATGAGCCTATCGTTTTCCATGCTCACAACATCGAAAACATAGGTCCTTTTGTATGTCCTTCATGCGGCTACGGAGGAGAGAAAGAAGCTGATTATATCGTGGATACTGTGGATTACGATGAGCACTGCTTCACCGTTTCCGGAAGGAGCTATCCGTTCAATTTCAGTACACCGTATTTCCTCTACTGCTATATATCTGTATTTGCGGTATGCAGGGAGATGGGGCTTACTGAAGATGAACTGCACAAAGGATTCGGATCTTTCTCTGATCTGCGCGGAAGGCTCGCCGACAAGGAAATCGCCGGAAAGACACTGCATTATATCAAGATGAAGCAGGAAAATCCTGAAACGATCCAGTCATCTCTCAATCTTGTAGCTGAAGACAAAAACCGCAAAATCTTTCTCTTCGGTCTTGATGAGACTCTCGACTATTATCCGCCGTTTACCAACACTCTGGCGCTTTTCGACGTGGACTTCCGCCCGGTTCTCGATTCCGGACTGGAGCATTTTGTGTGCATGTCAAAAGCAATAGGACGTGCTGCGGCAGTCAGAATGATGTATGACGGATTTGATCCTTCTCATATGACTGTGAAACCTTCAGGCTACGAAGAGGATGTTGTCTCGGCGCTTGAGCCGCTGGGAGACTATCCTGTATATCTGGTCGAGGAGATACCATATTACAAAAAACCGAAAAAATAAAAAGGAAACGATATGTCTTCAGATTTCAGAATATATAACGAAATAAGAAAGAATACAAAAGGACATGAGTCTGTCCTGAGCAATCTTGACGGACTTGGTCTTGATGATAATACGCGCGCGCTGCATATACTCTGGATGTATCCTGATGTCCTGAATGTATTCGGAGGAAGGGGCGATCTTATGGCGCTGATGAGAGTCAGTACTGCCATGGGTGTTCCTGTCCGGATGCGCAGACTTGACCATCTTTCAGATGAGATACCTCTGGACTGGGCAGACCTGATTTATTACGCAAGCGGAGACCTTACCTGTATGGAGGATATCCTCAGGGTGACAATGCCGAGAAAAGACGAATTGAAGGCATTTGCACGGAAAGGAAAGATGATCGTTGCGGTCAGCAGCAGCGGAGTGATACTTGCGGACAGGTTTATCAGAAAGGATGGTACTTCTGTTGAAGCGACCGGTCTTCTTGGCATGACTATGACAGAACGGGAAAAGGTGCACGGAGACGATCTGTGGATCCGCACAGAATCCGGTATGGAGATCACAGGCAATCAGATACAGCTTCTTGATGTCAGTCTGTCCGAAGGGCAGGAACCATTAGGCACCGTTCTATATGGGCACGGAAATGACGGAAACGGCATGGAAGGCGCCAGAACAGGCAATGTGATCTATACAGGCTGCGTTGGCCCTGCTTTGGTCAGAAACCCGTGGTTTGCTGCCGATCTGATCAGGAATGCAGCTGAGGCCAGCGGAGTATCTCCTGCGTGCGGAGAGTTTCTTCTTCCGGACGAGGCGATCGAACAGGAGCTTCTTTCTTCAGAGGAAGCAAGAGCCTTCATCCGTCAAAAAATGTAACCATGCAGAATGCATAATTATGATAAACTCAAAGAAATCAAAGAGGGGGACATTCAAAATGAAAGGCAGAAAAGATCTGCTGCCTGTCCTGATAGGAGGAGACTTTGCCGCTTACAGTCAGGCAAGGACATTTCATGAAGCTTACGGAGTATCTTCACTTGCCATAACAACGGCAGGTAATATTCTTAATACAAGGACCAGCATCCTTGAAACGATCGTGGAACCTGAACTGACTGAAACGCCTGTGTTTCTCAGAAAGATGCAGGAGGTTGCAGAGAAATACCCTCAGGAGCACAAGGTGGTTCTCGGGTGCCGCGACTGGCAGGTGAGGATCGTTATAGAGAACAAAGACAAGCTTGAAGAACTTGGCTTTATCGTACCGTATATCGACAGGACGCTCCTTGACCAGTTAGTTCTTAAAGAGCATTTCTATGAACTGTGCGACCGGTATAAAGTAGCCTATCCAAAGACATTTGTCTATGACTTCAGTGATCCTAAGCCGCTTGAACTCGGCTTTGAGTTTCCTGTCATAGCAAAACCTTCTAACAGTGCCGCATATTACAATACATCTTTTGAAGGGCAGAAGAAGGTATACAAGATCGGATCCCTGCCTGAGCTCGAAGAACTTCTTGAAAGGGTAGGCCGTTCGGATTATCCTGACAAGTTCCTGATACAGGAGTTTGTACCGGGAGATGATACGGGCATGCATCTTCTTACATGCTACTGTGATAAGAACAGCAAAGTCCGTCTTATCTCAGCAGGACATACGATGATGGAGGATCATGAGGAGAATTCCATCGGAAATCCGGCTGCGATACTCTCAGAGGTCCTGGATAAAGAGGTCACGGACAGTGCTGTAAGGCTTCTGGAATCAATAGGCTATGTCGGTTTTGCCAATTTCGATATCAAATATGATCCGAGAGACGGAGTATACAAATTCTTTGAGATCAACACAAGACTCGGAAGCAGCAGCTACTATGTGACCGGTGCCGGATACAATACAGCAGAATGGTATGTCAGAGAATGGGTGGACGGTGAGTCCTTTGACGGATGTATCCTTGCTGACAGACCTCATCTCTATACGAAGATCCCGCAGTCTATCATCCACGCTTATGTAAAGGATCCTTCGCTCAGAGCGCAGGTCGCTGATCAGTACAGAGGGCGCAGAGTCAGCAATCCTATAGACTACAGAGCTGACCGGAATCTTCTGCATCACGCTTATGTCAGGTACTTTATGCACAAACAGAAAAAGCGCTTCCTGACATATCTGTAATCACTATCATATTAGGGGGAAATACATGTTCAATCCTTTCAAAGACACAAGGACAAAAGACAACAGCAAGAGGTCTCTCATCGCGATCATATGTATCATTGCAGCCACGTTTGCTATGACTGCCATGCTGCCGGCAGAGGTGGAGAATTATGGATTCTTCTCAACGATTCCTGCTATCTTTCTGATAGTATACATATTCATGACTCAGAGAATTGTTGAGTCGCTTGTACTCGCTTCATTGATGGGGGTCATCATGGTCTCCCGTCCGGCGACTGTAGGCGAGGGAACATGGCTTGGTAATATATTCGATGACTTCAGTTCCTCGCTTCAGAATACTATGATGAGCGAGGATATCGCATGGCTGATCATAGTGTGCGGACTGATGGGAAGCATCATTTCTCTGATTGAAAAGTCCGGAGGCGCGTTTGCTTTCGGCGAATGGGTTTCAAAAAGAGCGAAGACCAGAAAGTCCTCACTCATCTGGACCTGGATCCTCGGAATCGTGATATTCATAGATGACTATCTCAATTCCCTTACAGTAGGAGCCTGCATGACTCCGCTGACTGACAGATATAAGGTGCCGAGAGAATTTCTGGCTTATGTCGTTGACTCAACAGCGGCTCCTCTCTGCGTACTGATACCGATTTCTACATGGTCGGTATTTTGCGGAAGGATCCTCGAGGCCAATGACTGGGCGCCTGCAGGAGAAGGACTCAAATACTTCATCAAGACGATACCATTCAATTTCTACGGATGGTTCGCAGCGCTTATCGTTCCTCTGGTCATTCTGGGTGTGATACCGGTAGTAGGCCCGATGAAAAAGGCGTTCAAGAGAGTTGAAGAGGGCGGCCCGCTCGCTCCTCCGGGAAGTGAAAAGATAGATATCCACGCCGGAACCGATACAGAAATTCCTGAAAATCCAAGCATCTGGAATATGGCGCTGCCTATTCTGGTACTTGTCGGATCAACTATCGTAATGGATATGGATATGGGAGCCGGTGTACTGATAACACTTGCATTCATGTTCGTGTTTTATCTTGCACAGGGCGTCGTTGATGCTGAAGAGTTTGTAGACATCTCTCTTGAAGGACTCAAAAACATGATCCTGCCGCTGATCCTCATGGTACTGGCTTTCCTGTTCGCAGATGTCAGCAGCCAGATCCATTTCACACTGTATGTGATCGAAACAGCGACAGCTCTGGTTTCACCGAAGTTCCTGCCGCTTGCAGTCTTCATTGCGCTGTCGATCACAGAGTTCATTACAGGAACCAACTGGGGAATGTATATCATTGCGCTTCCTATCGTAATTCCTCTGGCTATGGCGACCGGTGCTGATGTGACCATCGCTGTTTCAGCGGTACTCAGCGCCGGAGTATTCGGGTCACACATCTGTTTCTACTCAGATGCTACAGTAATAACTTCTGCGGCTACAGGCTGCAACAATTTTGACCACGCAACTACACAGCTGCCATTCGGCCTTATGGGCGCAGTCGCATCTGCGATATGCTTCCTGATCACAGGAATCGTCATGAACTGATAGTTTTCAAACGAAAAGACAGAGATGAAAGACAACAGTCTGGACAAGTTAAAAGACCGCATTTTTTCGATGGTATCGATAGGAGTCATCGATGATACGCTGAATCAGGGATACGATATTTTCAGCACAGTAATGCTGTTTATCAATCTCTTTGTAAGCTTCGCGATGACATTCGAAGATTTCTACAACGCACATCACGACCTGCTCTATTGGGCCGAGGCTGTTACTGTGCTGTCTTTTGCCATTGATTACATACTGAGATTCTTCACCGCTGACAGACTGTATCCTGATAAAAGCAAAGAAAAAGCGGCTCTTTCTTATGTATTATCCGGATATGGGATTGTAGATCTTCTTTCATTCCTTCCGTACTATCTTCCTGTCTTCTTCCCGGCAGGCGCTGCTGCTTTCAGGCTGTTCAGAGTTGCCAGGATATTCAGACTGTTCAGGATCAATGCGTACTATGATTCACTCGGAGTCATCGGAAGGGTACTGTATAACAAAAGAAACCAGATACTCGCATCTGTTTTTATCATCTTTATGCTGATCCTTGCGTCAAGTCTGTGTATGTACAGTGTAGAACATGAAGCTCAGCCTGATGTGTTCAAAAATGCATTTTCCGGAATGTGGTGGGCGACCTCCACGATGCTGACAGTAGGTTACGGAGATATCTATCCTATTACTACAGCGGGGCAGATCCTCGGGATCCTGCTTGCTTTCCTCGGAGTCGGTCTCGTCGCTATCCCTACCGGTATCATATCCGCTGGATTTGTTGAAGAGTATCAGAAAGTCAAGAGATTCCAGGAAATCGCGAGTGAGGAGGCTGTGCGCTTTATCGAGGTGGAACTGAAGCCGAATGATAAATGGGTCGGCAAAATGATACAAAACCTGGGCATGCCGAAGAACTCGATCATCTCGACGATATTAAGAGACGATGATACGATCATACCGAGAGGCAATGTGACTCTTCAGAGCGGAGACAGGCTGATCATCTGCGCAAGATCTGTAAAAGATGATTATATGAATGATCTCAAAGAGATAGAGCTCAAAAAAAACCACCGCTGGGTCGGCAAGAAGATCAAGGAGCTGGATCTTTCCAGGCAGTCTTTCATCGTGCTTATTGACAGAAACGGAAGACTTATCATTCCTGAGGGAGACATGGTACTCAGGTCCGGAGACAAGATGCTGCTGTATTCCAACAAGGACAGGGAAAAAGTATCTGAAAAATCCGACTACATCGGATAATCACCGGCTTCTGTATGATTGTCAGGAAATCGCGTAAGAACTGGTAACTGGAGAATGGTTTATGAGCATAAAAATGGTCGCGCTTGATCTGGACGGGACGACACTGAACAACAAGAGGGAAATAACAGAAAGAACAAGGCGCAGTTTTGAAAAAGCAGCCGATAAAGGGGTCCACATTGTAGTATCTACCGGAAGAACCTTTTCAGCATTGCCTCCGCAGCTTTATGAGATCCCGTCTGTACAGTACGCTATCACATCAAATGGCGCGCATATCAATCTGATGAAAACCGGCGAAAGCGTCTTTGACTCTTTCCTCTCGGAGCAGGCTGTATCTGAAATCGTAAGGCTCTACGAGAAACTTGACTGCGAGATCGAGATCTTCATGGACGGTCAGGCTTTTATAGATGAGAGTTATTATAATTATATAAAAGAATTCGGCCTTTCTTACCGCAGTGCAGAGTACGTGCTGTGGAGCCGCAAGCCGGTAAAAGGGATCGCGCAGAAGCTGCTCGACAATTCTTCAAGGATCGAGAATGTTAATTTCTGTTTTAAAACAATCGAAATGCTGGAGGATGCAAGGGCAGAAATAGAAGCCATTCCGGAGGCAACGATCACATCTTCTTTCCAGAATAATCTCGAGGTAGGAGGACCGGATACCAGCAAGAAAGCTGCTCTTATAGAGCTGATGTCTATGCTGGATATTGACCGCAGCGAGCTGATGTGCTGCGGAGATGCACCTAATGATATAGCTATGATAGAATATGCCGGTCTCGGGGTTGCTGTCGGTAATGCGTGGGGCGGCACAGCAGATCACGCGGACTATATTACCGGCACCAATGAGGAAGATGGTGTTGCTCAGGCAATAGAGCAATTCGTGCTGTAGAGTTTTTGCAGTTTAATTCCTGACATGGCGGTTTCGCCATGTTTTTTTGTGTTCTTTTTCAGACGCGTGATCTTTTCGCAGGATCCCGTGATGCTTTTGTTCGACAGTTCTGCAGGATAGTGTTACCATTCGCGTACCGGAAACGGATAACATGCCCAGGAGGTGAATAACATGAGAAAATACTGCAGAAAGCTCGGAGGACACGGGGAGGAATTTGCTGCCAGAGTGCTTGAGAACGCAGGATACAGGATACTTTTCAGAAACTACAGATCAAGAACAGGCGAAATAGATATCATAGCAACCAGGGACGGGGTCCTTCATTTTGTCGAAGTCAAGACTAGGACAGACGATGAGTTCGGATACCCATCTGATGCAGTCACTGAAAACAAACGCAGAAGTATCAGACGCACAGCTGAGTGCTATCTGTCTGAAAGACATGCAGTCTGGAGAAGCATATCACTTGATGTAATGGAAGTGACAGCTAATCTTATCGAAAACTGTATGTAAGGAGAATCTCATGTTCAGCAGGATACATTCAGCAGTATGCAAGGGTATTGAAGGCAGACCCGTATACGTTGAGACAGATATTTCCAGGGGACTCCCGGGCACCTGTATAGTTGGTCTGGCATCAACTATGGTAATGGAATCCAGGGAGCGGATAAGGAGCGCGATCATTAATTCGGATCTTGATTATCCAAAAGGCAGGATCACAGTAAATCTCACTCCTGCCAGTCTGAGAAAGACCGGCAGCGGGCTGGATCTTCCTATTGCGCTTGGGATCCTTGCATCATGTGAATATGTCGATCAGGCCAGGGCATCTGAATTCGGAGTGATAGGCGAGCTGTCTCTGGAAGGAAGCGTTCTTGCTTCTGAGGGGGTCCTTCCGATGATCATTAGTATGAAGAAAGCCGGCTTATGCAAAGCTGTCATACCTGCAGCTAACAGTATAGAGGCGTCACTTATTGACGGTATTGATATATATCCGGTGAGATCACTGATCGAAGCTGTCAGGATCATCAATGGATGGGGAAGCGGGAACAGGCCGCGCCCCCTGTCAGATGAGAGAGAATCGCTTATCAGGATGACACAGATGCAAGACAGCTTACCCGGTGATTTCAAAGAGATCAGAGGACAGGAAAATGCAAAGAGAGCCATGACGATCGCAGTCACAGGCCGGCATGGTCTTCTCATGATAGGCAGTCCGGGATGCGGCAAGACGATGCTTGCAAGCAGGATCCCGGGGATAATGCCGGAGATCACAGAAGAGGAGAGACTCGAAACGGCAGTGATCTATTCGGCCGCCGGAAAGCGAGGGGCAGATGGGGTCATACCAACATGGAGACCGTTCCGCAATCCCCACAATACTATTGGAAGGGCAGGACTGATCGGC
This sequence comes from uncultured Eubacteriales bacterium, assembly GCA_900317675.1. Lineage (GTDB taxonomy): Bacteria > Bacillota > Clostridia > Peptostreptococcales > Anaerovoracaceae > Crickella. The sequence continues at coordinate 7,521 of ONHU01000023.1, read as the reverse complement.
GGAGGAAGCACACCGGTGCCTGGAGAGATCACTCTTGCGCACAATGGTGTCCTTTTCCTTGACGAGGTATGTGAATTCGACAGGGAGGTCATAGAATCGCTCAGGATACCCCTGGAGGAGAAAAAGATAGTACACTTCAGGAAGGGTGAAAGCTACTCATTTCCATGCGATTTTCAGCTTGTTATGGCTGCTAATCCATGTCCCTGCGGCTATTATGGTGACAGCGTCAGGATCTGCAGGTGCACTGAAGCTCAGCTGGCAAGATACAGAAAGAAGCTGAGCGGACCTATCATGGACAGAATCGATATGAAGATCGTTATGGAAAGGGTGGAATACGATGAGCTGACTGAAGGGGCCGCCGGAAAGAACACTGTGAGCAGTGAGGATATGAGAAGGGCCGTCGAAAAAGGCATAGACTTTGCAGAAGCCCGCGGGAGGACTGTAAGGAATGCTGATATGAGCGACAGAGATACAGAGCTGTACTGTGCTCTCGGAAGCAGGGAGGACAGGTTCATGAGCAGCGCCTATAAGTCGCTTCAGATGTCACCGAGATCTTACAGGAAGACACTTAGGATCGCCAGGACGATAGCCGATATGGCTGAGAGTGAAAGGATCACCGAAGAACATCTTGCAGAGGCACTGAGCTATCGTTTAACAGATTCAGTCAATGAATGACAGACAACGGGGGAAGATGAAATGTTAGACAAAATTCAGCGAATCGACATCAATTCTTCAGATTATCCGCGCAGACTCAGAGAGATATCTGATCCGCCCGCAAAGCTTTACTGTGCCGGCGATATTTCGCTTCTTAACGCAGATTCGATTTCCGTTGTAGGATCAAGGAAGTATACACTTTACGGCAAAACAGTGGCTCATATGATCGGGAAGAGACTTGGAGAGTGCGGAGTACCGGTCGTATCCGGTCTGGCTTACGGTATCGATGCTTTTGCACACCAGGGTGCACTTGACGCAGGAGGAAAGGTGATCGGAGTGCTTCCCGGAGGACTTCACAATATGGCGCCCGCAGGAAACAGATCTCTCATGGAGCGGGGGCTCGCGTCAGGCGGTCTTATGATCAGTGAATATGAGCCTGATGATCATGCAGAAAAATGGAAATACCCGAGGCGGAACCGCATCATCAGCGGTCTTGGAAGACTGACAGCTGTTGTTGAAGCCAGTATGAACAGCGGATCGCTTATCACCGCTCAGCATGCAAACGAGCAGGGACGGCCTGTATTCGCAGTCCCGGGAAATATTAACAGCCAGTTCAGCATAGGCTGCAATCTGCTGATCAGAGACGGCGCTTGTCCGCTTATAGTAATAGATGACCTGCTCAGATATATCGGGATGGATCCTAGCTGCATAACAGAAGAAACTGCCTCTCTGGGAGATGATGAACGAATAGTATACGAAGCGGTCCAGAGGTATAACGGGGCTGCTCCTGACAGGATCGCAGAGGATACAGGCATGCGGACATCCTCAGTCAACGCGATCGTAACGATCATGGAAATCAAGGGGCTGATACACACTTATGCAGGCAAGATCTACATTGCCCAATAATTAAGTCTTGCAAAAAGATATCATCGTATAGTAAAGTATTTTTCCGTAAGGAATTTGATAATTAACATATTATATATAAATAAAAGGAAGATAATAAATGGCTACAGCTGAAAAAAAGACGGCAGAAAAGACCGGAACCGCTAAAAAAGCGGCAAAGAAAAGCACATCCGGAAAAGCAGCTTCAAAAAAAGCTCCGGACAAGACGCTTCTGGTAGTAGAATCTCCGTCAAAAGCGAAGATAATAGGAAAATACCTCGGATCCAAGTATAAGGTGCTCGCTTCCGTCGGACATGTCAGGGATCTGCCTAAGAGCAGACTCGGGGTTGATGTAGAGAACAATTTTGAGCCGGAATACATCAATATACGCGGAAAGGCCGACACGATCAAGGAACTGAAAAAAGAAGCGCAGTCGGCAAAAAAAGTCCTTCTCGCAACCGACCCGGACCGTGAAGGCGAGGCTATATCCTGGCATCTGGCATATCTTCTCGGGATAGATGAAGAATCTGACTGCAGAGTCATGTTCAACGAGATCAATAAACAGACTGTCAAGGATGCTATCAAAGAACCCAGACCGATCGATAAAGCTCTCGTAGATGCGCAGCAGGCAAGGAGGGTCCTTGACAGGCTGGTTGGTTATCAGATCAGCCCTCTCTTGTGGAAGAAGATCTCGAGAGGCCTTTCAGGCGGAAGAGTACAGTCAGCTGCGCTGAAACTCATCTGTGACAGAGAGAACGAAATAAATGCTTTTGTCCCGGAAGAGTACTGGTATATTGCGGCTGATTTCGGCAAAAGTTTTGTTGCTGAGTTAAACAAGATCAGCGGAAGAAAAGCTAAAGTCGGCTCGGAAGAACAGACGCTGAAGATCAAGAGCGAACTTGACACAGGAAAGTATATTGTCAAATCGATCAAGGAAGGCAAGAGACAGAGCAAATCATACGCTCCTTTCACAACTTCAAGTCTGCAGCAGGATGCATCTATCAAGCTTGGATTCCAGACTTCCAAGACCATGCAGATAGCACAGCAGCTGTACGAAGGCGTTTCCCTTAAGGGAATCGGCGCGAGAGGTCTGATCACCTACATAAGGACTGACTCAGTCAGAGTATCTGACCAGGCGAAAGCGATGGCCGGCAGCTACATAGAAGAAAAATACGGAAAGCAATATACTGCAAGGAACATTTTTACCAACAGAAACAAGGCTATGCAGGACGCGCATGAAGCGATCCGTCCTTCTGACATCACGCTCGAACCGGAAATGATCAGAGAATCACTGACACAGGATCAGTTCAGACTCTATGATCTTATCTGGAGAAGATTTATGGCTTCACAGATGGCTGCCGCACAGTATGACACTGTAACTGTGGACATAGAGAACGGCAGATACGAGTTCAGAGCCAGCGGATCAAGGATGACTTTTGACGGCTGGAGAAAGGTGTACAACACACAGACTTCGGAGAATGAGGTCACTATACCGGATATCAGTCAGGGCGACGTGCTTGACTGCAAAAAGCTTATAACAGAACAGAAATTCACTCAGCCTCCGGCAAGATTCACTGAGGCGAGTCTTGTTAAAGAGATGGAAGACAAGAATATAGGCAGACCTAGTACCTATGCGTCTATCATCACTGTGCTTATAACAAGAAAGTACATAAAACGCATCAAGAAGAGCCTTCAGCCTACCAAGCTGGGATTCGATGTCATCGGGATACTGCAGGACTATTTTGCAGATATAGTTGACGTAGAGTTCACAGGGGAGATGGAGGACAAGCTTGATGCCATAGAACTCGGCGATACTGAATGGAAGAGTGTTATAGCTGACTTTTATGATGGATTCAGCAAAGAACTCGAAATCGCAGACAGAGAGGTTGAGAGGATAGAGAAAGAAGTAGTCCTTTCAGATGAGGTCTGTGAGCTGTGCGGAAAGCCGATGGCTATCAAGGAAGGACGCTTTGGCAGCTTCCTTGCGTGCACCGGATATCCGGAGTGCAAAAACACCAGGCCGATCATCAAATCAACCGGAGTAAAATGCCCGAAATGCGGTAAAGATATCGTGGAAAAGAGAGGCCGTAAGACGGGAAAAGTATTCTTTGGCTGCAGCGGGTATCCTGAATGCGATGTTTCCTACTGGGACAGACCTACAGGCAGGATGTGTCCTGACTGCGGATCGATGATCGTAGAGAGCAAGGGAAAAACAGCCAGATTCAAATGCTCCAATCCGGAGTGCAGATATAAGGAGAAGTAGAATATGATCCAGTTTCATGCAACAACCATTTGCTGCGTCAAAAGACCTGACGGCGATATAGCCATAGGCGGAGACGGGCAGGTCACCATGGGTGAGACAACAATTATGAAGAACGGCGCCAAGAAGGTCAAAAAGATCTATAAAGACAAAGTCCTCACGGGTTTTGCCGGATCGGTCGCCGATGCGTTCAATCTTACAGAAAAATTCGAAAACAAGCTTGGAGAGCATGCAGGAAATCTCAAGAGGGCAGCTGTGGATCTGGCTCAGTACTGGAGAACAGACAAAGCAATGAGAAACCTTGAAGCCCTGATGATCGTTGCGGATGCAGAAGATCTGCTGGTCATCTCAGGAAACGGAGAGGTGATCGTTCCTGACAAGAATGTGGTAGCGATAGGTTCAGGCGGAAACTACGCATATTCCGCTGCTGTAGCTCTCTATGAAAACACAGATATGGATGCAGAGACTATAGTTAGAAAGTCCCTTGAGATCGCATCCAACATCTGTGTGTATACCAACAACAACATCTCAGTGGAGAAGCTGGGGGAGGATCAGTAATGGCAGATATCAAGAATATGACTCCTAAACAGATCGTTGCGGAGCTCGACAAATATATCATCGGCCAGGATGAGGCTAAGAAATACGTAGCAATAGCGCTGAGAAACAGGTACAGAAGAAGTCTCCTCTCGGAAGATATGAGAGAGGAGATCACACCTAAGAACATCCTCATGATGGGTCCGACCGGTGTCGGTAAAACCGAGATCGCCCGCAGGCTCGCAAAGCTTATGGATGCTCCTTTTGTCAAAGTAGAAGCTACCAAGTTTACAGAAGTCGGATATGTCGGCCGCGATGTTGACTCGATGATCAGAGACCTTGTTGAGGCCAGCATGAGACTCAGCAAACAGAAGAGGATGGACGAGAATACAGAGATAGCTGACAAGATTGCCGAAGACATAATCGTAAAGGCTATGATCCCGGGCGCTCATGAAGAAAAGCAGAGCGGAGGCGTTCAGCTGGGAAATATATTCGGAAATCTCGGATATAAGTCCCAGAAAGAGGAGTACGAAGAGAGGCAGAAGCAGCAGTATGAGCAGAGCCAGGAGTACTCCGATATCCAGATGGCGCGCGAGCAGGTGAGAACCCAGCTCAGGAGCGGAGTTCTTGAGGATGAGATCATTGAGATCGAAGTGGACGATGTTCCTAAGACCAACCAGCTGGACATGCAGAATGAGGGCATGATCGCTATAGGCAACATTTTTGATAATATGCTGCCTAAGAAGACAAAACGCAAAAAATGCAAGGTCAGAGACGCAAGACGTATCCTCAGAGAGCAGGAAGCGCAGAAACTGATCGACATGGATCAGGTCACTGACGAGGCTCTCGAGAACGCTGAGCAGAACGGAATCATATTTATCGATGAGATTGATAAAATCGCAAGCGGAAACAGTATGAGATCAGGCGCAGATGTATCGAGAGAAGGAGTTCAGAGGGACATCCTCCCAATCGTTGAGGGCAGTGTTGTCAATACAAAGTATGGTCCTGTCAAAACAGATCACATGCTGTTCATCGGTGCAGGAGCATTCCATGTATCAAAACCATCAGATCTTATTCCTGAGCTTCAGGGAAGATTCCCGATCAATGTAGAACTGAAGAATCTTGACAAAGAAGACTTCAGGAAGATCCTTACTGTGCCTGAAAATGCTGTGACCAAGCAGCAGAAGGCTCTTCTTGAAACAGAAGGAGTGCATGTAGAATTTACCGAAGACGGCATTGACGAAATTGCCAATCTCGCATTCCTCATGAACGAGGAAACAGAAAATATCGGCGCCAGAAGACTTTACACTATCATGGAGATACTTCTGGAGGATATTAGCTACAATCTGCCTGATCCTGAAATGACGGATGTAGTCATTGACAGAGAAATGGTCCAGAATAAGCTCCGCGAGAAGGTCAAGGAAGTTGACGTAGACAGGTATATTCTGTAGTTTCTGAGAGGAAACGAGTGATTCGGGAGATCTTTTATCATGCTGCTGTATAACTCTGTTTATCAATACGGACGCGCAGAGTATATCGTCGAAAAATCCAGATTTATTGCGCACGCTATGCCGGTTTCTTCTCTTGAGGAGGCCAAGGCTTATGCTGCCTCTGTAAAGGAAGAATACCGCGATGCTACCCATAATGTGCCTGCGATAATAATCGGCCCGAAACAGGAAGTACAGTGGGCAAGCGACGACGGTGAACCCAGCGGGACCTCCGGTCTCCCGATGCTCAAAATGATAGCCGGAGAAGGCCTTACAAATCTCGCGGTCGTTGTGACGAGGTATTTCGGAGGCATAAAGCTTGGAACCGGCGGTCTGGCAAGGGCATATACTGCTGCAGCAAGAATGGGACTTGATGCGGCAGGGCGGTGCAGTGTCATGGAAAGCATGCTGCTGAGATATGAGTTTGAATACTCATATCTCAGTAAACTTCAGAATCTGGCTGCAGAAGGCCGTTTTGAACTTACCGATCCGGAATACAGTGATGTGGTCAGAGCAGGGATCAGATGCCTTTCTGAGCATGAAGAAGAGGTGAGAGGCATCATGACGAACCTTACAAGCGGACAGGCTAAGCTGCTTTCCGAAGAGAAGGGGATCATACGCGTAAGAATCTGATCAGCGAATCGTATCACATCTGATACAAAATTTGATAATATAATGTGGCGTCAAAAAAGACGGGCGCATAGCTCAGCTGGGAGAGCACCTGCCTTACAAGCAGGGGGTCATAGGTTCGAGCCCTATTGCGCCCACCATAAGCATTATGGCCGGGTAGTTCAGTTGGTTAGAATGCCAGCCTGTCACGCTGGAGGTCGACGGTTCGAGCCCGTTCCCGGTCGCCAATATGCTGATGTGGCTCAACGGTAGAGCAGCTGATTTGTAATCAGCAGGTTGGGGGTTCGATTCCCTCCATCAGCTCCAAGACCTGGAAGATGCAGGTTTTAAAAAAAGGACTTGCATCTTCCGGACAAAAACTTCATAATAGTAACTGGCATTCTTACCGGAGTGATCCGGTGATAATAACAGTGCATGTCGAGGGATTCCCGAGTGGCCAAAGGGGGCGGACTGTAAATCCGTTAGCTCAGCTTTCGATGGTTCGAATCCATCTCCCTCGACCAGATTTGCGGAAGTGGCTCAGGGGTAGAGCATCGCCTTGCCAAGGCGAGGGTCGCGAGTTCGAATCTCGTCTTCCGCTCCACTTATGCGGATGTAGTTCAATGGTAGAACTTCAGCCTTCCAAGCTGATAGCGTGAGTTCGATTCTCATCATCCGCTCCATTTCTTTTTTATAACACAAGTTGGGCACTGTGGGTCCATAGCTCAGTTGGATAGAGCAACGGCCTTCTAAGCCGTGTGTCCGGGGTTCGAATCCCTGTGGGCTCACCATTTTTTTATACGGTTTGACTGCTACTCTATATTGGGGTATAGCCAAGCGGTAAGGCAACAGACTTTGACTCTGTCATTCGTAGGTTCGAGTCCTGCTACCCCAGCCAATTGTGACCCATTAGCTCAGGCGGTAGAGCACTTGACTTTTAATCAAGGTGTCCGGAGTTCGAATCTCCGATGGGTCACCAATTCACTTTATCCCAACTTGTAAGTGGAGAGGTGTCCGAGTGGTTTAAGGAGCTGGTCTTGAAAACCAGTGATCCCGCAAGGGACCGTGGGTTCGAATCCCACCCTCTCCGCCAAG
>ONHU01000112.1 GCA_900317675.1 uncultured Eubacteriales bacterium | reverse complement strand
CCGGGCATGAGCACTTTGCCCGTGCCGTCATAGATCTCGCCGTACAGCGGATGCTTGCCGCCTGTTTTGAGCGCGTGTCCGCAGCATCCGGAAGATTCGCCTGCCTCAAGCGGATTAGCGCTGACAGTGTATTTGAACATTTCCTCTTCCGGCGCTTTTCTTCCATCCTCAGCAGGCTCGCACTCGCCTATATAATCGATACGATCATCGATGATGCCGACCCACATACCCTCGCGGTATGCAAAGTTCTCATCGATCAATCCAATATTCTTAAAAAGCATTCTTTTACCTCCATGCCCCGTAAGGCTCAGGCCGACCGGGGTACTAACTTATTAATTATACTTTAATACCACGGTTGTAGCAACAAAACGGAAATCTACTTTTCTGCGTTCATCTCAGCTTCGATCGCGTACCTGAGTGTCCTCATAAGCGCGAGAACTGCGTTCAGATCCGATTCGGCATCCGCAGAAGTTTTGCTTCCACCTGCCCTGCCTGCAGCTTTGCCTGCGATGGCGTTTTTTGAACTTATTGTGCGGGTATACTTCGTGTTTCCCGCATACAGGCTCAGACCCGTATTCCTGCCGCTCATGATCGTAAGAGCATCGCCGAATTCCGCTTTGGTCATGACTGCGGCATATGCGCTGAACCTCGTGTTTTCAGCGAATCTGACTTCGATGCGCGGTCCCTTCCTTCCTATATATGATGCCCCGCACATCTCAGCATGGGCTCTGAGTTCGGCGACTTTGATCAGGTTGATCGTATCTGTCGGCACATCACCGTATCTGTCAGTGAGCTCATCCTGGATATCTTCCGCATCCTCCTGGCAAGTGATGGACGCGATCTTTCTGTACGCCTGAAGCCGCAAAGTCTCGTCACTGATGTAAGTAGCAGGCACAGATGCTTCGGCCGGGATGTCAATCGTGATCTCCGATCTCTGGTCTGTGACGACCTCTCCGCGGAGTCTCCTGACTGCCCTGTCTATCTCCTTGCAGTATAGCTCGTATCCTATGCTTTCGATGTGGCCGCTCTGAGCTTCACCGAGCATATTGCCCGCTCCTCTCAATTCAAGGTCACGCATAGCCAGCTTAAATCCTGCGCCAAATTCCGTAAATTCTCTAATCGCCGTAAGTCGTTTTCTTGCGATCTCTGTCAGGACTTTTCCCGGCTGATACATCAGATAAGCGTACGCGAGTCTGTGAGATCTGCCGACCCTGCCCCTCAGCTGATAGAGCTGTGCAAGGCCGAATCTGTCAGCGTTTAGAATGATCATCGTGTTGGCATTAGGGATATCTATGCCGTTTTCGATGATGGTAGTGGCTATAAGCACATTGATGCGGCCTTCGACAAAATCCATCATCGTGTGCTCGAGCTCTTCTTCGCTCATCCGCCCGTGTCCGACAGCAGTGATCGCATGAGGCACCAGTCTCTCAACAGTCTCTCTGATCTGATTGAGCCCAGTTATCCTGTTGTTTACTATAAATACCTGTCCGCCGCGCGCCAGCTCCCGCTCGATCGCGTTTCGCATGATCTCCTCTTCGTAAGGAGTCACGAATGTATGCACCGGCAGCCTGTCCCCCGGCGGCTCGTCAATGATGCTTATGTCCTTGATCCCTGTGAGAGACATATTGAGTGTCCTCGGGATCGGAGTCGCCGAAAGTGTAAGAACATCGACACTCTGCTTAAGCTGCTTTATTTTCTCTTTATGGCGAACGCCGAATCTCTGCTCCTCATCTATTACCAGCAGTCCCAGATCTTTGAACTTCACATCTTCCGACAGAAGTCTGTGTGTCCCGATGACGAGATCGACCTCGCCGGTTCCGACTGCTTTGGCCGTTTTCTTCTGCGCCTGTGCGCTGCGGAAGCGGGAAAGTTCGCTTATTTCAAACGGGAAATGCGCAAAACGCTCTTTGAGGTTGTGGTAGTGCTGATTGACGAGAAGTGTTGTCGGTGCGAGCAAAGCTGCCTGCTTTCCCTCAGCGAGGCACTTGAAGATCGCCCTTGCAGCGACCTCAGTCTTGCCGTAGCCGACATCACCGCACAGGAGCCTGTCCATTGGAAGCGGTTTTTCCATATCTTCCTTGATCTCCTCGGCAGCTCTCAGCTGATCGTCCGTTTCGGTGTATGGGAAATACTCCTCAAACTCAGCCTGCCAGACGGTGTCGGTTCCGAATGCGTATCCTCCTGCCGCCTGCCTCTCGGCGTAGAGCCTGACCAGATCCTCGGCGATAGCCTCGATCGCCTTGCGTGCGCGCTCCCTCGTGCGCTTCCAGCTGCCGCCCGAAAGCCTCGACAGAGCCGGCGCGTTGCCCGAGTTTCCGATGTATTTCTGTATTATATCCAGCTGCTCGGTCGGTATGTAGAGCACGTCCGAGCCGGCGTATCTGATGACGAGATAGTCGCGGGTCTGACCATCTGCGCTGACAGGTCTGATCCCCTCAAAACGACCTATACCGTGGATCTCATGTACTATATAGTCCCCCGCCTTAAGATCCGAGAACTGGATCGTGTCTGCGGATTTTTTACGTTTTTTCGGTTTTCTGAGAGTGCGCCTGCTCTCCGGGTTTATGTCCGATTCTGTGATAAAACACACTTTTTCGTCATCCATCACGAAGCCCGATCCCAGCGCACCCGTCCTGTAGGAAACCCCGGACTCCACATCAGCGATCGCAAGGTATTCCCTGATCCTTTCGCCCCTCTCTTCATCCGAGCACACTATCGTGACAGCATATCCGGCTTTCGTAAGCCTTTCAGTTTCCTGCGCAAAAAGGTCGATCTGCCCATTGAATGGCGCTATCTGGCGGCTTCTTATATTTACGATGCTGTCCATTCTCTCGATGCCGCGCACCATCTCCGGATATGGAGTAAAAACGCCGGTATCCGCACCGCATGAATATATCTGCTGCCAGTCTTCCTTGCTGCAGGACTCAGGAAGCTCATCCTCGCACCGCGCCGGATCGATGATATATACGCTCGCCCCGCCTGCCTTCGCAAAGTCCCAGAGCCTGCATTTTTCTGTATCGAAATAATCGATAAAATCCGCATAAAGCTGCACATTTCCGTTCTGCTCGAACAGGTCAGTCACTCTGCCCTTGTGCATCTCAAGCGACTCGATCCTTCCGTCTGCGATCCTTGAACCCGTATCCTCCGGACTCTCTTTTCTGACCTTCCTGATCCGCTTATCATATTCTTTTCTGATAGCTGCCAGAGCCGCGCTTCTTTCCTCCTCGTCAGGGATTAATTCCGCAGCCGGTCCTATCATGACAGACGAAGCGTTTTCAAGCGATCTTTGCGTATCCGGATCGTACAACCTGATAGCATCTATCTCATCATCGAAAAACTCGATCCTTACCGGGTGTTCGAGTGCCGGAGGGAACACATCAAGTATGCCGCCTCTCGCGGTGAACTCTCCCGGGGATTCTGTGACCGCAGCCGCCGTGTATCCTGCTTTTACCAGCATCTCTCTGAGATCAGCCGGCTCGATCACGTCACCCAGGTCAATATTGACAGCGCCTGAGATGAATCTCTCCGGACTTTCAGTTATCCTGACAGCCGCGCTGACCGGGGCGATCACGAACCTCACGCTTTTTTTCGAAGGCTCGTCTCCCGAAGGCTCATTTCCTGAGATCAGTGCCTGCAGGGACTTTATCCTGATGATCTGCGACTCGCGGTCCCTTGCCTCGTAAAGCACCTGGATATCGTCTTCCTCATGCATCACGATTATTTCAGAATCAGGCGCAAAGAAAGAGAGGTCTCTCTCAAGGCGCTCTGCCGTGCGTCCTGATGAGACCACTATCAGCACTGTATTCACATTGTCCTTGGCATCGCGGCCGCTCCTGCTTCCATCTGTCAGAGACGAGATCAGAAAAGCCGTCCTGCTTCCGCTGATGCCGGTATAATTAGTTATCATTTCCTTATTATTCGTTTTCCGACGCTTCTTCTGAAACGATTCCTTCAGCAGCCTGTGGATCCGAAGCAGCCTCTTCTTCGGCTCTTTTCTGCTCTTCAGCTGCTTCTGCCTCTTCCCTGGCTTTTTTCTGTTCTTCAGCCAGTCTTGCCGCTTCTTCTCTGCGAGCTTTCTCCGCCTGGCGCCTTTCTTCTTTTTCTTTCTTTTTTCTTTCTGCTTCCGGATCGAAATTGTGGCGATTCATGGCGATCTCAATGCCGCTGCGCACGATATCCGCAGCTGCTTTTGCCGCCGCCTCAGCAGTCTTAAGCTCCTGCTCTGACTTCGGCACCTTGCCAATCACACGATCCACAAGGTCCTCGCCGCTGTCCTGAGAACCGACACCGATCCTGATACGCGGAAAGTCCTTGACTCCGAGCTGCTCCACAACAGACTTCATTCCGTTGTGCGTACCTGCCCCGCCAGATTTGCGGATCCTGACCGCCGTCAGGGGCAGGTCGATGTCATCGTAGATCACGATGACATTGCAGCTCGGCACATTATAATACATCGCCGTTTCTCTCACCGCGATCCCGCTTCTGTTCATATATGTCTGAGGCTTTACAAGGATGACCTTGTGCCCGGCGATCCTGCCCTGTCCGATCAGAGCATGGAACTTCGCCCTCCTGACCTCGATATTCTCATCCGAAGCCAGCGCATCAATGGCCCTGAAACCCATGTTGTGCCTTGTCTTCTCATATTCAGCGCCCGGATTGCCAAGACCGACGATCACAAAAGTGTCATCGTCATACTCCGAGCCCTTTTTCTTTCCAAAAAATATACCCATATCCCGTTCAAAACTCCATTGACACAGATTGATTTCCGCCGCTATTGTACCATAAAACTCCATGGATTCCATAATCGCCTGCACAATTATTGCGCGGAAAATTCCTTCCACGCAAAAGCCCGGTGAATGTACATGCGTATGTCATGTCAGTGTCACCGGGCTTGTTGTT
>ONHU01000078.1 GCA_900317675.1 uncultured Eubacteriales bacterium | reverse complement strand
TGCTACAGTCTGAGTTGCTGCAAAAGTACATGTGCTGCATCCTACCATGATCATCAGAGCGAGCATTGCTGAGATTATTACTGACTTCCTTTTCATTTTATTTACCTCCCGTGGTGTTCTGTGTTTGTTTACAATTAGATAATAAGGGCGCTGAGGATCTCATTCAATAATCAATGGAAGCCCGGGATGTCGCACAAGCAACACGCAGAAACCCGGATGTCGATTAAGATACAAAAGCATCATAAACTGACTTCTAAAGCAGGGGATAATATGTATATAAGCAGGAATAATTCCTGCTTATATTTTGATCAGAAGAAAATGAAACACATCATGATAATGTGAAAGGGAACTGTTATCAGGTCCTGATCGATTTCTACAACTATTCCTAAAATCACAATTTTCGGAATAGTACACACAGAAAAGCGGTCCTGTGACGTATTAAGGCCGATATGGCTGTTTTGACCGCTGAGTGTTGAAATCACTGGGTTTTAATATATTTTATAATTGTAATTATTATTTATGATCCGTTCAGATCTGTACAGCTTACCTATCTTACTATTTTTCGGAATAATTAATTGCAATTGAAAACCGGTACTGTCAGCCGGGATGCATGAACTTACAGTACCGGATTTCAAATAAAACACACTATCCTAGAAATATATACCGCGGAGGTACATATATTGCTAGCTTACCGCTCTGGCTCATCAGAACACCGGAATGTATAATACGTCTCCCGGATGGATCTCTCCTGAGCTGATATCGTTTTTCTCGCATATGCTGTGGACGATATCTCTGTAGCTTACATCTGCGTCAGGATTGTACATTTCGGCAAGACCCCAGAGAGTATCGCTTTCCTGTACAACTACGCGCTCATATGTATCTGTTGATGCAGCCTCTGCCTGCGTATTGCTCATCAGACTGTATCCTGCAAATATGATGACCATGATACTGATCAGTACGAATAAAAAGAACCTTACAGGCTTGACTACTTTATAATGACGAGTCTTCATAATTCACACCAGCTTTCTATAATAACAGCCTTGTTCTATGGCTTAAACGTTTGTTCGATTTGGTATATCTGAATTATAAACATCTGTTCGCGTGTTGTCAACAGAAAAATAAACAAAAGTTCAGAAAATTTGTTCTGATTCAAACAAATAAAAAAGGCCTGCATTGCAGGCGCTTTCAGAGACAGATGCATTACAGCAGAACGGTCTCAGATATCAACGGATCCTGTCTGTTACATCCTGAAATATTTGAGAAAATAAATTCCGGCGCCAATCAGCGCTATACCGACAACAGTAATGAATATTCCGGATGTCATGTGACCGTCATCCACATAATACTCGTTCAGATTATTCGGGTTGATCTTGATCCTGACGGCATCCCCTTCCCTGTATCTGTCCAGATCAGAGCTGTATTCCTCATTGAATACTTCATGCTCAGTGCCGTCAATATTAACGATAAGCTTCAGCCCATATGTAGGCGTATGGACCTCGTCAGGATCGAACTCATTGGTGAATGTGTCATGGTTATACATGACTTCCTTTACGATAGCCATAGCAGATAATGTGCAGTGGCGTCTTTCATTGAAAAACTGCCGGACGCCCAGGAAAAGCACCACAGCTCCGGCAATGATGCATATTATGCCGAAGAAGCTGAAAGCATAAGTCGTTATCATATCAATAAAATCCATGTATCAAAATACCTCCAAGTATTCAGTAACAAAGCAAAAGGGTCTGAAAAGCAATCAGTCCCTTGTAAGATCAGCAAATTCAGCTCCGATAAAATCAGAGAGGATCTCAGGAGAAAGAATGATCTGTACTCCCCTCTTTCCCGCGGAAAAATAGATCCTGTCAAAGAGAACAGCTGTTTCATCTATAAAAGTAGGATATTGTTTCTTCATACCTATAGGAGAACAGCCGCCGCGGATGTATCCGGTCAGGTCGAAAATCTCCTTTACATGGATCATTTCTATCTTCTTGTTGCCGGAGACCTGAGCTGCTTTCTTAAGATCCAGAGTAGCTCCGGAAGGAATGACGAACACGAAGAGCAGACCAGCGTCTCCTCTTGTAACCAGAGTCTTGAAGACCTCGTCTTCAGAGACCCCCAGAGCTTCAGCGGCATGCACACCGGAAAGATCGCTCTCGTCGTATTCGTATTCGCCCATTTCATAGTCGATGCCGGCACTGTCAAGCTGCCTCATCGCATTTGTTTTGTCTGTTTTCTGTTTCTTTGCCATAAATAATTATCGTTAAGTAATTGCAATTTCAGTGTTGATGTTTCTCTTTGTCCCGGTTTTCCAGATCATCCAGAAGCGCTGTCATGTCCTTTCGCTTGATATAGAAGACGACCAGCATAATGACGGTCAGAATTGCCAGCACTGCGATCGCGAAGTAATTCTTCCGGTTGAAAAAGTATCCCATCAGGATGCTCCCGAGCATGCCCGGCGAGCGGCCTGCAGAAGATACCAGCAGAAAAGGTCTGAATCTGATCTTGGATAATCCCGCAGCATAGGCTGTAAGGTCCTTGGGAATCCCCGGTATCAGATAGATCAGGAAAACAAGCATCAGTCCCCTGCCGGAATCGAGTTTCCTGCGGTAGTCTTCGATCTTATCTTTGTCAAAGAGGATTGTGACCGCATCGTAACCGAGTACTCTGGAAAGATAAAACGTGATCGATGCGCCGATTACAGCGCCTATGATAGAGATAAGATATCCACCGGTGATCCCGAACAGATAGCTGCCTGCGAACTGGATCGGCTGTCCCGGGATTATGCAGACAATGACCTGAAGTATCTGAAGACCTATCAGTATCGCCGCCGCATATCCTTTGTAGTGCATCAGGAGCTGAGGCAGTCCGCGAAGCCACTCAGTGTTGAAGAGTGTCTCTCTGCAGTTGAAATACAGAAAGACCGGCACTCCAACTATCAGGGAAGCCAGGATCAGTAATCTGATGATCGCAGATGTTCTTTTGGTTTTTTCCATAAATGATAATATATGCCGGCTGATAATTATCTTTCAGGGAGAAGACCTTTTTTCATCATGGTATCCAGACTGCTGATCACGCCGAATCTGGAATGCTCATATGTGAGTCCTCCCTGGAAATAAGCTATATACGGCTCTCTCAGAGGCGCGTCAGCAGAAAGCTCGATGGATGAACCCTGGACAAAAGCGCCTGCTGCCATGACGACCTGATCCTGATAGCCCGGCATATCCCACGGCATCGGTGTCACATAGGAATCAACAGGAGAAGCTGCCTGAACAGCCTGGCAGAAAGCCACCGTCCTGTCAGGATCCATGAATTTGATCGCCTGAATGATATCGCTTCTCGGAGCCATCGGACGCGGCATGACTTCAAAACCGAGTTCATCATAGATGACTCCGGCAAGCATAGCGCCTTTGACTGCGGCGTTGACGACCTTAGGCGCGAAGAACAGACCCTGAAGCACATGTCTGTTCTGTCCGTATGTAAGACCGCATTCTGCTCCGATACCCGGGCATGTCAGACGGTAAGAGATCCTTTCTATAAGATCCGCCCTGCCGACGATATATCCGCCGGATAAAGCGATTCCGCCGCCCGGATTTTTGATAAGCGATCCTGCCATGACATCTACTCCGAAATCTGTCGGCTCATGGATGTCTACGAATTCACCGTAACAGTTGTCGAGCATGACGATGATCGAAGGATCTATCTCATGGACCATTTCAGTCAGCCTGCGGATGCTCTCTACAGATATGGCAGGTCTCCAGTCATATCCTGTCGATCTCTGCATCGCAATGACTCTCGTCTTGTCGGATATAGCTTTTCTGACTGCGTCGAGATCGATATCAAGTTCATCATTGAGAGGGACTTCTTTGTAGAGGATGCCGTAGTCAAGGATGGTCCCGGTGAATCTGCCGTCAGAATGCTTTCCGATGACAGTCTCAAGAGTATCATACGGGGCGCCTGTTGCTTCGATCAGTTCTTCTCCCGGCGCAAGTATGCCGAACAGAGTCGTTGCGATCGCGTGCGTGCCGTTTACTATATTAGGTCTGACAAGAGCGGCCTCAGTATTGAATACTGAAGCATATACTCTTTCGACTGCTTCCCTGCCCGGATCGTCATAACCGTAGCCTGTGCTCCAGTCAAAGTGTGTTGCATTGATGTGATTATCCTGAAACGCTCTCAGGACTTTCATCTGACAGACCGCGCAGATCTCATCTGCTTCTGCGAATCTGTCCTCAAGTTTCTTTTCCGCGTCTGCCGTGATCTCAAGCACACGCGGATCTATATTGAATTCGTCGATCAGATACTGACTGTATCTGCTGCTGATTGTTTCGTGCATAGTTTTTATCCTGAAACTGCATCACGCAGTATTGTGTTCCTGTTATTCTTCTGTTCTCTCTATCTCCCACTCCATGTCGTTGACCAGATCCCGCTTTACATTCATCTTCTGACGGGCATAGAGCTGAGTGGTAGTGACCTGTTCATGGTCAAGAAGAGCCGCTACATCATAAATGGAATTGCCCCGTCCGATCAGGGATGTAGCCGCGGTAGCTCTGAGCTTATGAGGGCTGTATCCGGTATCTCTCGATGTACCGAGAGCTATGGATGTGTATTTCTTAACCAGTTCTCTGATGGCCCTTTCTGTGATGCGCTTTCCCTGAAGAGAAAGGAACAAAGCGTCTTCAGCGGCGTTATTTTGCGCTGTGACGGTCTTTCTCTCGGTCGCGA
Organism: uncultured Eubacteriales bacterium; assembly: GCA_900317675.1. GTDB lineage: Bacteria > Bacillota > Clostridia > Peptostreptococcales > Anaerovoracaceae > Crickella. The sequence goes on along the minus strand of ONHU01000078.1, from coordinate 2,299 downwards.
TGTAATCAGTCAATACCATCACAACAGAGCGGTTCAGAGGCATTATCGACTCTTTTCCCCTCTTGCGGTAGATCTTGAATTCGCCTCTCGAGAAGTTGAAAGACGAAACATTGAGCTGCTGAAGCTCACTGAGTCTCAGACCGTATGTGACAAAAAGCATCAGGATCGCTTTGTCGCGGAGCTTGGTCTTTTCCCAGTATCTTCTCTCGCGATCCGTAAGCCCGGTCCCGTTCGTTACCGCGTCGAGCATGATCATGACCTCGTCATCCTGCAGGGCTTTGATCTCTCTTTCGCCCGGCTTCGGAACGCGGATCGGATCAAATCCGTCTGTGATATTGCGACTTATCAGACCCTCCCTGTAGAGCTGCTTGAACAGAACGGATACGGATGATTTCTTCCTCGCAAGCGATCTGTTGCTGTTTTCGTAGACGGTCACAGTATCGCCGTCATCGATCATGTATTTGCGGCAGTGATCGATGAAGAGGTTGATATCTGCGGCTTCGATGTTGTCCAGTTCCTCTGAAGTCACCTTGCGGGTTTCCTGAGCTTCAGTAAGATCCGTCTCACTGATCAGATAATTGAAGAAAAACCTGATATCCCGAAGATATGCAAGCCTGGTCATAGGCAGCACATTACCCTTCAGAAATGAAAAATAAGACCGCAGAAAAGAAGGAAGTTCCTTCTGGATCTTCTCGCATTCAAGATAGATGTCGTTTTCTTTTTCAACGATATTATCAGGTTTTCCGCTTTTGTTGTGAGACTTCAGAGTCTTGCTGTCGTAAGTTTTTTTCATTATTTTTCCGCTGATTCGGAGATAAGTCTGTCTATGATAGCGCCAACGGTATCGCCCTTCTGTATCTCGATCCAGTTTACAAAATCATAGCGTCTGAGCCATGTAAGCTGCCTCTTGGCATAGTGCCTGGTGTTGCGGCTGATCTCATCGACGGCCGTCGCAAGATCGTACTCATGGTTGAGATAAGGGATGATTTCCTTGTAGCCGATTGCCTTCATGGCAGGGGTATCCTCAGAATATCCGCGCGCAAGAAGACTTTCCACTTCCTGAAGAAGACCGTTTTCTATCAGGCTGATGACACGTCTGTTGATCCTTTCATACAGCCATTCACGCTCCATATTGAGAGCATAGAACCTGAAATCGTATTTCGGGTTGAGTTTCAGTTTCGACATTGAACCTATGCCGTCGCCTTCCTCAAAAGCTTCGATTGCCCGGATGATCTTTCTGGTATTGTTAGGATGGATCCTGGCTGCGGACTCAGGGTCGAGAGCCTCGAGGAACTGGTGCATATATGTGCTGCCGTTTCTTTCAGCCATTCTTTCAAGCTGAGCTCTCCTGGCTGATGTTCCTCTGCTTTTTGCGAAATCCATCTCATAGAGGATGGAATTGAGGTACAATCCGGTGCCGCCGCAGATGATAGGTGTCTTGCCTCTGGCGAGGATATCATCGATGACTACGCCAGCGAGCTTCTGATAAGTGGCAACGGTCATGTTGTAATCCGGCTCTACGATCGAGTAGAGATGGTGCCTGATCTTGCGCATCTCTTCTTCAAGTGGTTTTGCGCTTCCGACATCCATATATTTGTAAAGCTGGACCGAATCACAGTTGACGATCTCGCCGCCGATACGCTTTGCCAGATAAAATGCGATAAGACTTTTGCCTACCGCAGTCGGTCCGGAAATTACATAAACTGTATTCTTCATTAAAAGCACCCTTTCTTATGGCAATAGTGCGCGATCATTTCCTGCGGAATGATCTTTCCAATTCATATCTTGTATATCTGATAAATGTCGGTCTTCCGTGCGGGCAGCAATACGGATCGCGGCATGCTGAAAGCCTGCGTATGAGGTCATCTATCTCCATGCGGGAAAGATGATCATTGGCCTTTACAGCTGCCTTGCACGATCTGAGTATCAGTTTATCTATAACGATATCATTGCGTCCTGAGACCTCTCCGAGTCCCTCCAGATACGATCTGGCAAATGATTCTGCCTCTGAAATATCCATGTAAGACGGGATCGCTCGTACGATGAAAGAATCCGCGCCGAAATCTTCTATTTCAAAGCCTGCATCTGTAAGCGGATCGAGCCAGTCTCTGCTCATATAGTATACATCAGCACTGACACTTATTGTGAAAGGTGTGAGTACGGGCTGTGAGTATTTCTTTCCATCCAGATAGTGGCCTGTGAATTCTTCGTAGAATATCCGCTCATGCGCCGCATGCTGATCAAAGACATATACGGTATCCTCCGACTGCATGACAATATAAGTATCAAACAGGTATCC
>ONHU01000035.1 GCA_900317675.1 uncultured Eubacteriales bacterium | reverse complement strand
GAGTTCTGTCTGTGGGACGCACAGGACGATGCTTCCAATTTCCAGAGAAATTTCTCCATCGGTGAAGTCGAGGTTAAAGGTTCCGAAATATATCACAAGACTGAGTATCGTGAAAGACGTGACCATTTTGCTGTTTTCTCAGTCAACTGCGATATTTCCGGTTTTGATACCAGCCGTGACGAATTCGTAGGGCTCTATAACGGTCCTCAGGATCCTCAGGCTGTAACAGAAGGAAAAAGTCACAACAGTGTTGCTCACGGATGGGCTCCTGTCGGAAGTCATCACATCGAGGTATCGCTGCTTCCGGGCGAGTCTAAGTCGTTTATCTTTGTACTGGGATACTGCGAGAATCCGCGCGAAGAAAAGTTTACGGCTCCGGGAGTCATCAACAAGAAACCGGCTGAAGAACTTCTTGCAAAATACCGTACCGATGAGCAGTTCGATGCTGCGCTTTCAGAACTTAAGACATACTGGAATGACCTTTTGTCTACATACAGTATCAGAAGTGCTGATCCTAAGCTCAACAGGCTGGTAAATGTATGGAATCAATATCAGTGCATGGTCACCTTCAATATGTCCAGATCCGCAAGTTACTATGAGAGCGGTCTCGGAAGAGGCATGGGATTCCGTGATTCATGTCAGGATCTGCTTGGTTTCGTACACCTGATCCCTTCCCGCGCAAGAGAAAGGATCATCGATATCGCCAATACCCAGTTCTCTGACGGAAGCACTTATCATCAGTATCAGCCGCTTACCAAACGCGGCAACAGTTCGATCGGCGGAGGTTTCAACGATGACCCTCTGTGGCTTATCGCAGGAGTCGCTGCTTATCTCAGAGAAACCGGGGATTTCTCTATCCTGGATGAAATGTGCACCTATGACAACAACGAAGATGACAAAGCTACTCTCCTCGACCATCTGAGAAAGAGTTTCGAATATACCACGACGCATCTTGGTCCTCACGGTCTGCCTCTCATCGGACGCGCCGACTGGAATGACTGTCTCAACCTTAACTGTTTCTCAGAACATCCGGGAGAGAGTTTCCAGATCACAGGTCCGAGCGAGGGTCCGGTAGCTGAAAGTGTTTTCATTGCCGGTATGTATGTAAAATACGGAAATGAACTTGCAGACATCCTTTCATGGCAGGGTCTTGAGGAAGACGCCGCAGAGGTCCGCAGCAAAGTCAGGACGATGGAAGCGGCTGTCCTCGATGCAGGATGGGACGGAGAATGGTTCATTCGTGCATTTGACGCGCAGTCCAGACCTGTAGGAAGCAAGGAATGCGAGGAAGGCAAGATCTTCATAGAGCCACAGGGAATGTGTGTAATGGCCGGAATCGGAGTCGGCACAGGAGAAGCTGCCGCAGCGCTCTCAAGTGTTGAGAATATCCTTGATTCAAAATACGGCATCGTGCTTCTGCAGCCTGCTTATACAAAATACAGACTGGAACTCGGAGAAATCACTTCATATCCTCCTGGGTACAAAGAGAATGCCGGAATATTCTGCCATAATAATCCATGGATCGCATGCGCAGAAACCGTCCTGGGACACGGAGACCGTGCTTTCAGCGTATTCAAAAAGACCTGTCCGGTTTACCTCGAAGAAATCAGCGAGATCCACCGTACTGAGCCTTATGTATACTGCCAGATGGTAGCAGGAAAAGATGCCGCAACTCCTGGCGAAGGAAAAAACAGCTGGCTCACCGGAACCGCTGCATGGACATTCACTACGATCAGCCAGTACATCCTCGGTATCAAACCTGAATTTGCAGGTCTCAGAATAGACCCTTGTATCCCTTCGGATATCAATGGCTTCGTCTGCGACAGACAGTTCCGCGGATCAAAATACCACATCACTGTAGATAATTCCGCAGGCGTACAGAAAGGTGTCCGTGAACTCACTGTAAATGGTGAGCCTGTGAACGGTACTGTCCTGCCGCTTCCTGCTAAGCCGGGTGAATTCTACGTCAATGTCGTGATGGGATAGCTTTCATGGCATACAATACATATATGTTCATTAAAAGAGCTGCAGTCTGTGACTGCAGCTCTTCTGTTTCTGTTGTCTCACGTTATCCTTATTTCGACTCCTCTTCGAGATACCTGCGGACATAGCTGAAGGCGGCATCCTCCCCCTCGTCCTTAAGCACCCGGAGCATTTCCTCCAGTTCTGCGCCGGACTCAGGATGTATCATTGTCCATTTCCTGGCTCTGTTATAGTAATCATATGCTGCGGAGTCTGTGTATTTGTCACCCAGATAGATCCTGCTTGCCGCAATGCGGTCACAGAACATTTCCGCAACGTATTTTCTCGGCATACGGTTCCCTCCGAATCCGACAGACCCGTCTTCATTGATGACATAGTCTATCCAGTATTCAAAGTGATGCTTATTGCGGCCTTTGTGATGAAGCCATGCCTTTGATACGCCGGTCTCTCTCCGCTCTGCATCGTTAGGGCTCCGGTACCCCTGATAGTATATTGCTCCGCGCCAGAATTCCACAGGCGAGTACTTGCTGAGATCATGCAAAAGTCCCTGCTTTATAAGTCCAAGCCTGAAACAGTACTTGCGGACCAGCCTCCTGTGTTCAGTTATCGTCTTGAAATGTTTTACCGGATGCATTCTGTGGTTACCCCGTGTCCCTTTATATTAATTAGCCTCGAGGAGTTCTATCGTGAAATTGAGTTCCTTTCCTGCCATCTCATGATTGCAGTCGAATGTGATATTGACATCGTCTACAGCTGTTACAAGAGCGCTGAAAGGTCTTCCGAGCTGATCCTGCAGATATACCCTGTCACCGACCTCAACATCGCCTGATCCGTCAACTGAAGCCTTTTCAACAGTGATGACCATCTCCGGTCTCGGCATACCATAGGCTTCTTCAGGCATCAGATGGACATCAACGATCTCGCCGACTTCCATGTTGCCTACAGCCAGATCAAATCCCGGGATCATCATTCCTGCTGCGCAGACGAATTCAAGTGGTTCGCCTCTGTCATAGGAAGAGTCGAACTGTTCTCCGTCATTGTAAGTGCCCTTGTAGTGGACTTTTACAGTCTTTCCTGTGTTTTTGGACTCGAAGAAATACTGAGGCACTCCGCATCCCGGGCATCCGCCGCAGCCGCCGGCATTTTCTGAGCATCCGCCGCAGCCGCCTTCTTCGTGATGATGATCATGTTCTCCATCGTGATGATGGTCACAGTTTACACCCGTGCTTACCAGTTCGCCTCTGAGATATGCTTCCACTGCAGCATCTGTGTCTCCTTCAGCTCCTGAGAATACTTCGATCCCTGCCTCAGCCAGAGCATCCTGTGCTCCCTGTCCCATTCCGCCGCATATCAGTACATCTATGCCGCGCTGCGCAAGAAGTCCCGCAAGAGCTTCATGTCCGATCCCGTCAGTGCCCATCACCTCGGATGATACGATACTGCCGTTTTCTGCTTCATATACCTTGAACTGTTCAGTTCTTCCAAAATGCTGGAATACATTGCCATTATCATAAGTTACAGCGATTTTCATAATATTGGTTTCCCTTTCTGTTTTAAATATTGATGTCTGACAGCCTTATTCTTCATTGAACAGAGGTGTCGAAAAATATCTTTCTGCGGTATCCGGAAGGACTGTCACGACAGTCTTGCCCTTACCGAGTTTCTCCGCAAGCATCAGTGCGGCAACAACGTTAGTGCCGGATGAGATGCCGCAGAGAAGACCTTCTTCTTTTGCAAGTCTCTTTGCCATATCAAGAGCATTGTCATCCGGTATGATACATGTCTTGTCTATAATATCCTGGTTCAGGTTGTCGGGAATGATCCCGTCACCGATACCCATCTGAAGGTGTGTTCCTATGCTCCCTCCTGCCAGGATAGCAGCGTCTTCAGGTTCTGCAGCCCAGATCTCGATGTCCGGATAACGGTCCCTGAGGACCTCTCCTATGCCGCTGATCGTACCGCCTGTACCTATGCCGGAGCAAAATCCGTGTATAGGTTTCCCTACCTGATTAAGGATCTCATGCGCAGTGAACTTTCTCTGCGCAAGATTGTTGTTGGGATTCGTGAACTGCTGCGGAACGAAGACGCGAGGGTCTTCGGCCTGCATTCTGAGCGCAGTTTCAAGGCACTCCTCGATGCACTTGCCGATATCTCCGTCATCATGGATAAGTTTCACCTCTGCTCCGTAGTGGCGCACGAGCTTGCGTCTCTCCTCACTTACAGAATCAGGCATTACTATGATGGTCCTGTAACCTCTGACAGCTCCCACCAGTGAAAGCCCGATACCCTGATTGCCGCTTGTCGGTTCTACGATTATAGTGTCTTTGTCGATCAGTCCGTCGCGTTCAGCTTCAAGGATCATGTTGTACGCAGTGCGGGTCTTGATCGAGCCGCCTACATTGAGGCCTTCAAATTTCACAAGCACTTCGGCATTGCCCGGCTTGTTGACATGATTGAGGCGTACCATAGGAGTATTTCCTATTGCCTCAAGAATGTTATCATATACCATTAGTTCTGTTCCTTCTTTTATGCTCAATCCAAAAGATTATATCAGCAAAATGATAATAAGACAATGACTCGCCGCTGTTTGTGATACAATCGAAAGCAGGAACAGAAAGGAGCGTCTATGCGTAAGCTGTTTATTTCTGCCGCCGCAGACAGCAGACTGATAAAGTATTTTGCGGACCGGGGATATGAAACCGAACTGATCAGCACCTCCGGTATCGTATCAGATCCGGTATCAGCTCATCCGGATATGTTTATGTGCCGCCTTGGCATATCTGACGATGCTCCTGTTGTTTCATACTTTGATCTTATACGAAAATATGAGCAGTCCTCAGGATCAGAATACAGACCGCTTCTGTCTCCGGGCTATCCCTCCGAAGTCGCTTTCAATGCAGCGTGCACAGGAAAGTATTTCATACACAATCTGAAACATACAGACCCGTTCCTGCTTTCCGAAGCTGAGCGTCTGGGAATGAAGACTGTAAATGTGCGTCAGGGATATGCCAAATGCAGTACTGTCATAGTCGATGAGGATTCAGTGATCACCTATGACAACGGGATCGCTTCGGAGTGCATCAGCGCCGGCATGAACGTTCTCAGAGTCTCTTCCGGTCATGTCATACTTGAAGGTTATGACAGCGGTTTTATCGGCGGAGCAAGCGGACGCATAGATGATATGATCGTTTTCAACGGGGATCTTTCATCACACCCCGACTTCAGATCCATCGTAAATTTTATCGAAGACCGGGAGATCGGTGTCAGATGGTTTGAGGACTGGTCTCTTACGGATATTGGTACTATCTTATGAAAAAGCATGCAATAATACCTGTTTTCATCCCTCATAAAGGATGTCCTAACGACTGTGTTTTCTGTAACCAGCGCAAAATAACCGCCAGGACAGATGATGTTTCTGCCGAAGATGCCAGAGAAGTCATCGATACCTGGCTTACAACGCTGAGGCCGTCTTCGGGCAGCAGATCTTCCGGAGAGGCATGCAGCACTGTTGAAGTGGCGTTTTACGGCGGAAGTTTCACCGGTCTTTCCATAGAGGAGCAGTCAGGGTTTCTTTCAGTCGCTAATGAATATAAGCAGAAAGGTCTGATCGACAAGATCCATCTTTCTACGCGTCCCGACTACATTGACAGGGATATCCTGGACAATCTGCGCGCCTACAGTGTAGATACGGTCGAGCTCGGTGTGCAGTCATTTGATGATGAAGTACTCAGGAGATCAGGACGCGGACATGATTCAGCCTGTGTATACAGGGCGGTCAGCCTTCTGAAAGAATACGGCTTTGAATTCGGCATCCAGCTTATGATCGGACTTCCGGGTGACTCAGCCGAGTCATGCATAATGTCTGCCAGAAAGACAGCAGAGCTTGAGCCTTCCCTCGCCCGTCTCTACCCTACTATCGTTCTTGATGATACAAAGCTGTACGATATGTATGTCTGCGGACAGTATTCCCCTCTTACCCGTGAGGAAGCTGTATACCGCACGAAAGAAATGTACAGGATCCTTGATGATGCGGGTATAACCATCATGCGTGTAGGTCTTAAAAGTACAGATATCATAGGCGAAGGCGGAGCCGTCAACGGCGGTACATACCACCCTGCTTTCCGCCAGCTTGTCGAGGGCGAAATAGCAAAGGAGCGGATAGAACCGCTCCTCACTGATATCGCTGCTGCAGACAGTCACTGCAGTGTGACTGTCAGATCATGCAATCGCTGGTTTTCTGCTATGATAGGCCATCATGCCTGTAATCGTTTATACTTCTCTGAACGTTTTCCTTCACTAAATATCAGATACAAGGCAGATGATACTCTGCCTCCGGGCAGATTTTCAGCAGAAATCACTTATTCTTCTGGGCATCAAGATGATGCTGGATCTTGACCTTGATGACATCAAAGACTACATCGTTCAGTCCGCTGTTGAGCACTATGTCAGCCTCATATTTTGTAGGCTCTACATAGATATAATGCATAGGCTTTACTGTGGTCAGATACTGTTTCGCTATACCTTCCACATCACGGCCTCTTTCCTTGACATCCCTGATCACACGTCTGAGGATCCTTTCATCAGCATCAGCCTCTACATAGATCTTGATATCAAGAAGCTCTCTCAGTTCTACATTCTGAAGGACCATGATCCCCTCGACTATGATAACTTCAGAAGGCTTGATTGTAACCGTCTCTTTTTTTCTGTTGTGGATCGTATAGTCATATACAGGACACTCTATGGCCTCTCCGTTTCTGAGCTTTCTGATATGCTCTATGAAGAGATCTGTCTCAAATGCGTCCGGATGATCGTAGTTGATCAGCTTTCTCTCCTCAAACGGGATGTCGTCGTGCGCTCTGTAATAGTTGTCATAGTAAATAACGGTGACCTTATCTCCGAATTCCGCTTTTATCCTATTCGTAAAAGTCGATTTTCCGGAACCGGTTCCTCCGGCGACACCAATGATCAGACAATTCATTGCAATCTACCTCCCCAGTGGTATCTCTACCACTTCAGCCATTCTTATAAGTGTGTGTTCTATCTGTCCCGATATCTCTTCGGTCATGCGCGTACTGATCTCTTCATTCTTTTCTTTTTCCAGACTCTCGTAGAATGATTCTTTTACATTGGCGCTTATACTCTCTATACGTGAAGTGAAAGCGCTTTTAGGGATGATCATGCGCATCATCTTAGGAATATCGGCTGTCAGCATTTTTTCCTGCATCTTTTCTTTTCCCAGGAACAGGAATACGACCGATGCCACTATGCCTATCAATACCCCCTCAGGTCCTGCCATGAAAGGAATCAGATCGATTGCCGCGATAAGGATCGCAACGATCGCGGTAACGATCGAGTCAATGAGGAAAGTCATCTCCTCAACAGCAAAGATATTCTTCGCATCGACCTTAATGTCTATATCAGAAGCAGAAAGATATGATTTGAGGCTCAGCGCTGTGTACGGTATCCTGTGGTTGATACAGATAGGCACCGTGTACTCTTCTATCTCCTCGATCACCGGTTTGAGCCAGTCAGTGATCGGTCCCGCAAGGAGCTCTCTTGTTTCTTCTTTTCGGAGGTAAGCCGCGATCTCCCTCTGCAGGATCTCATCAGTATCGACGAGTCTCTTGATCTCGCCTGTCCGCCATCTTTCAAAGACCGGCATCGCGACTTCGGAAACGATAGGGTCTACGAGACAGTCAACTGCAGCTTTGTACAGCTCAGGTATATGTTTGCTTACGATCTCCTCTACCTTGGTAGACTTGATGAAGGAATCCAGGTCGTTCCTGAACTCCCTCATATCCTCATCTATCCTGCCGCAGTACGCAAGTCCTCTGGCTACAGAAAACTCAGGATCAGTTGCTGAAATGACGACTGCATCAGGGAAGATCGCCGTGCACCAGTCGCGTATAGCCGGAAGCTTGCTGACGCCTCCTGTAAGGAATATCAGTTCAGGTTTTGATCCTGTGATATTGTCTCTGACCTCTTCAAGCGATGCTGTGAATACTTCGCGGAATGATTTGCCGCCAAGCTTCTTTATCCTCTTGTTGATTAGTTTATCCGCTGTTTTCGCGTCCATTCTGAGAGTGAATCTGACAGGTCTGTCATAATGGAGCACTATACTTTCCTTGCACTCATGAGTGCTCCAGTAATCCTCATCAGAGAAATACTTCTCTTTAAGCCTCCTGGCAGCGAATTCGGCATATGTTCTCCAAGGCTCGCTTGCCTCGAACACCGAGCGTATTTTTTTACGTGACAGCCCGCTGGATTCGACACATTCCTCCAGAAGGATCTCATCCATAAGTCCGCCACCCAGTGCTACCTCGCCGCCTGTCTGCATCTCTACTTCTTTGCCTCCCATAATGTATGCAAAGTCAGTAGTTGATGAGCCTATATCGATGACCAGCACCGGTCTTGAAAGAATATCTACGCCTATCTGCAGGTGCTTTGACTGGCATGCGCTGACCATAGCAGCTCTGGACTCAGAGATTATCTTTGAAGGCGGATATCCTGCCTGTTCGAAGATCTCACGATAGTGTTCTCTGGTATTCCTGTCCCATCCTGCCGGGCAGCCGATATAAAAGCTGCAGTCTTCATTCCTGACCAGATCGCCGCTTCCGTATAATTCTCCAAGCACGCCTGCCGCAAAACTCTTAACATCTGCAGCACTCGAACGCTCAGTAAGAAAACGGCTCTTGAATCTGAGCTTACGCTTTATGGCGTTGTCAGTATAGCAGGCCTTTTCACCTATCATCAGCTCGCCTGAAGCCATCTGGGCATATGCTGTGATAAAGCTTTCCTCCCCGGCAACTTTGATCATTTCAGGCACTACCTGATCTTCTTTGTAAAGTCGGGCGATCGCGCTTTCAGCGTCACCCAGGTCAAATCCGAAAAAACGATCCATAATTATTTCCCCGTAGATGCAAGTCCTTTTTTGAGAATCTGTCCGTCAGCTACAAGCGCCGGTCTTATCGTCCCGGCTCTGTTCCCCGGCATCAGATCAAAATACTGTGCCGTTGCCTCACTGTAATCAACTACTTCTATCTGCTGTCTGTGCAGATAGTATTTTATCTCTTCTATCTTCTCAAGAGCATACTCAGGATCACCGCTGTATGATGCCGCCATCAGATCAGAGAACAGCTCTATCTCAGGTGTCGTTGCCTTTCTGCCGTCGATCTCCCCTGCCTTTTCACGCTTGCTCCATCTCTCAGCTGCACTTATTTCCTCAAGGCTCTGATCCACAGAGTATATTGCAGCTCTGTAGTTTCTGAATATCTTGTCAGCGTCCGGTCTGATCTCTACCTGATGCTCCTTAGCAGCCTGTTTCTCTTTCTTTCTCTGCATCGCACCGGCGAAAAAGCCCATGATCATACCGCCGATAACAAAGCAGCATCTGACTATCAGCTGTGTCCTGTATTGCTCTCCGGCATTGATAAGGCTTGCCACAACAAGAGGCACCAGACCATACGCTACCAGAAGCACCGATGCTATCGTAAGAAGGACAAACGGGATGCTGACTTTTCCTTTTTCTTTTTTGGCAGAGTCATCAGACCCTCTTTCCCAGACCTTTGTTTTGCCTGCAGAGTCTATCATAGGCACAGACAGGCGAACTGCCTGCATCATATGTGCCGCAGCTTCTCTTTCACGGTCACTGTCACACTGATCGTTGAATTTAAGAAGCAGCTTATCTGTTTCATTTTCAAGTATGGTAACTGCCTTCGCTGCAGTACCTGCCTGTGTTATACTCGTGAGAATGTTTTCTCTGTCCTTTTCAAGGAGGTCTGTCATCTTCATAATAACGGCTCCGTTCTCATTATCTCTGAAAAAAATGTCCCGTCAGCTTCAATTATACCCCTAAAGACAGTGTATACAACATTTTTATACAGGCTGAGTCACTCTGATAAAGCAGAATGCTGCAGTCATGGCGTTCACTGAGAAAAGCTATTGCGGTGAACTATCCATGTTCTAATTAATTTTTAAATACATAGATCCACTCGATCGGTGCTGTCAGTTCATCCCAGTTCTCGGCATCCTCCAGTTCGAAGCACAGTCCATCAACTTCCGGAATAAAGTATTCATCCCCTTCACTCCAATAGCCGCCAAAACGATCCTTCACATCCTGCATTGTGCTTCCGATACCGATCGTCTGATAAGTATCAGCAAATCCACCCGATACACCTATCTGACACAGAGTCCCATCCGTATCAAACCACAGTTTTACGTTATCATATGTGCAGATACAAAAACCATCGCCTCTGTCCCAGACCTGCCCGTTATCTGAAAACAAACGCAGTATTTTACTCTTCTGTTCTCCTATATAACACTTTCCGATCCTGACACCGGGTACAATTGTCCCGTTCACCATATATCCTTACCCCTCTTTATGATGTCATTTTGCTGCTATAACTATCGGCTGATAAAATCCAGTTTTCTCCGGAAACTCCCAGACAACCTTGATGAAACCGTTGCTCAACATCAGATCTGTCAGTTCCTGTCTGCGTGTCGCTCTGTATTCGCACTCGAATTTACTGATATCAAGAGTTTCTTCGTCATCAATTATGTACTGCGTAAGATGATAGTTGTCCCCTTTCCAGTCCCAGGTCTGGAAAGAAACACGCTTTCCCTTTTCAGTGCAATGGATATAGGGCGGAGAATAAGGCGGCTTGTCTGTCAGGATACTGTCGTAATCCCTTATGCTGGCTGCAAAAATGCCTCCCCTGGCAGTCCTGCCTGCAATACTCCTGACTGCGCTTTCCAGGGCTTCCCGCGTAAGCATATGAGGAAGAGCGTTATCCATAGCTATAACGATGTCAAACTGTTCCGAAAAAGTCTCGGATAAAGCGCAGAAATCCGCATGTTCAAAGCGTATAGTAACACCTTTTGCATCAGCTCGTGCTCTTGCTTCAGCAAGCTCGTTATCGCTTATATCTGATGCTGTCACATCATATGACAGAGCCGCAATGCCTATTGCCTGAGTCCCGATCCCGCAGGCACAGTCAAGTACGCGAGCCGTATTATCAAAACCATTGGCTCTGAAGATCCGGTCAAGTATTGCCGCCTGCTGCTGCACATCAGAGTGCCAGTCAAGAAACAGCTTATCGTACTGAGATGCCATATTATCATAGAATGATTGTGTAATACTCATTAGCTAGTACCCCATTTTAGTCATTATTCCATCTGCATCGACTCCCGGATGAGTCAGAAAGAGTCTTACGATCTGCTCTGTCATCCGAAAATCGAGTCCGTATCTGCGTGCTATTTCTCCCGGGCTTGTTCCTTTCTGCGTATCCCTGATAATAATATCTATCTGCTTCTTCAGATCAGCTGAAGCTGCCTTCGGAAGAGGCGCAGTCTGCTTCTGAGAAATATCTATTCTGCTGATCTCTATTCTCTCTTCGCTGATTTCGGCAACCGCCATGGTTATCGCCTGATGGAATCTTCTCGGTCCGCAGCTTCCCGGATTCAGCATCATGGTACTGCCCTGAACTGATTCTTCATACTTATGAGAGTGACCATACACGACAAGGTCATACATGCTGAGATCCGCCGGGAGATCTTTTTTTCTGTGAGTCATGTATATACGCTTTCCTGCAAGTTCAAAGTCAAGGAAAAGCGGTATATTGTCCGCCCACTCTCTGTCATTGTTTCCGCGCACAACATAGACAGGCGCTATTTTTTCGAGACTGTCTATGATCTCCGCTTTGTTGATATCTCCGCCGTGAAGTACAGCATCGCAGCCGTCAAGCGCCTCTGCTACCTCCGGTCTTAACATTCCGTGTGTATCTGATATGATTCCTGCCTTCATAACCAAAAGCCCCTTCTCATAAGTTCAACGACCTGAACGGTATTCCTCTGCGGTGCCTCCAGACGCATCACATTGCTATATCTGCATTCTGCGGTTCCCTGATTATTCATATTGTAAGTGTATCATACAGATACGCCGGGCAATAATAAAAAACGAAGTCGCTGAAAACTTCGCGTTTTTCCACAGGCAGAGCGAACGCACTCCCCTGTTTGCTGATTTGCCGGCAAGCGAATTGCATCCGGCTTGAATTTTGCTGTATATTATAATCATAATGATCATCTATCGAATTACTGAATCGTATAGGAATTGCATTCAGCCGATAGATGAAGTGGTTTTTTATATAACTGCAGCGAGAGCAGAGGGGAAAACTATGAGAAAGAAATTTTACAGGGCAATCATGGTCTGTATTTCATTCATGCTGATCCTGAGTATGACATTCGTTTTTACGGGATGCAGTGAGGAAAGCAGTGAACTTGCTGAGGAGCAAGCGAATACTGCCTCTGAAGAAACTGAAGTAGTTCAGGAAAGTATAGGCAGCGGACAGGCTTATGATTTCCCGCAGTGCGGGTTCGGCTTTGAGCTGCCGGAAAGCGTGAAGCTCACAAAAGGATTTATTGATGCCAAAGATGTCGGGGAAATCAAATACAATGGCGGGATCTCATATGGGTTTCCGACATATTGGTGCTGTACAGAAGAAGAGTTTAAAAATCAGACTGATGCAGATGCAGGTAATACCAGCGCGGGGGGATCTTTCACTATCATATGTGCCGGCGGCGGAAGAGACCTCGAAACGATGAAGAAGGATTTTATCGAACAGAGTAAGCAGACAGTTGGAGAAATGAGCGAAGAACAGATTGCCTTTTTGAATCAGTTTAAGCTGTTACATCAGGAGGGCGACTATTCCTGGTATTATTGTATGTATCCGAGAACTGACAATCTGCCTGAGGGATTCCAGGAAGAGTACAATGCTTATTATGATGCGACTGACGAAATCCTCAAAAACATGAAGTTCTATGAGCCTCAGATATGGAGAGGAAGCGCAGACGGAACTGTTATAAGTTTTGAAACCACCGATCTTGACGGTAATGCAGTGAAATCCGAAGAACTCTTTTCACAGAGCAAGCTCACAATGGTCAACCTGTGGGGAACATACTGCGACCCATGCATCACAGAGCTGCCTGAACTGGAGGAGATGTATAAAGAATATGCGGAAAAAGGCGTCAGTATCGTCGGCGTGGTAGTTGATGTCCCTGTAGGAAACGATAAGATGCTGCAGGCCGCAAAGGATATAGTAAGTGAAAAGGGATTAACATTCGCTAATCTGCGTGCTTGGGACGGGTACAAAGATCAGCTCGCGTTCAGGGCAACACCGACTACATACTTTATTGACAGTCAGGGAAGACTCATCGGCGATCCGATTCTCGGTGCCAATGTAATACAATACAGGAAGAATCTGGACGATTTCATCAAAACAATTCAATAACAGCAAGCTGAACAACGGAATATGTTTCAGATAACATCATCCGGCCAATGCTAAATTGCAGACGCCCTCAAAACATTGAGTTTTCAATGATTTGGGGGCGTTGTACGTACGAGGATCTATCCGGCCGCCTCCAACCGGATCCAGTCACCTGCCGTTTATTGATAAAACGGAATTCTTATTGCACGTCTCTTTCTCACTCACCTGTAACAATCTTGCGAATGCTCTCCCAGTCGGCACATCTTTGATAGTTTTCATTCGGAAAAGCACAGTCTCTGTTCCATGGTCTGTCAAACACCAGAACCTTGAGTTCCGGCAGATGTTCGAAAAACCTAAACGCCTTTGGAGAATCCTCAACTGCGTAATCAAACTTCATTCTGTAATAATCTTCAAGTTCAAGAGTGCTGTTACTGTTTTTGATAAAGTAATCCCTTCCATATTTATTGAGACAGTACAGTCTGGCATTCTTAAGTCCATGCTCATCCAGCCATATACGGGACAGCTCATAAACGCTTGATGGGCGGCCGGTAATGATCGATACCTCATGCCCGCAGGAAATCCATTCGTTTATGGTCTCCGCAGCTCCCGGCGTCGCATCAAACGACAACAGTACCTCCGGCTCGTGCCCCCGACGCATAAACCGCTCGTATTGTTCCGCATCAAGATCAAAAGACCTCTCCAGTTCAAGAACATGCTTATTGAACATTTCCAGCGCAAGCTTTGAGAAGGCCCTTCCTGTCTCGCACAGGCAATCGTCAAAATCAACATAGATACGCATTATTTCATAATCTCTCTTTCTCAATTACCATATCCGTCATGATAGCAAGATTCATTCAAAACATCAACTTTCGTTTGAACAAATGCCAGTTATAGAGCTTCCTCGTTGTTTCCTGTAATCATTTCAAGCTTTTCACATAAGCTCATTTCGCAGCAGTCTCCGCACGTTCCAATACCTTTGCTAAGCGCGCACTGCCTAATCGGGCAAAGTGAGTCGCAGAAAGGAGTCTTCACTCCGTCTATGCGGCAGCCGGCGCAGTTGATCATCTCCGGTGTGATCTCTACACCATTCAGTTCTGACCATTCCTTTGCGACCTTGATCCGCAGATCATTATCATTGTTTACAGTTGCAATATGGGCTTCACATGTCTCACAGTCCAATCCACAGTATGCGATAAATTCATTCACTCTGTTCCTGACCGGCACCCATATACTGCATTCATATTCAGCTGAATTCGGATCGCCGGCGGAATAAACTTCCAGTGTCGCGGTTCCGTTTGCGTGATACTTCTGTCCCTCATTCGGGAACCAATCCTGCCATACTGCAGTATTCAATGTTTGGCGATCCAGTAACTGAAGCCATTTTCTGCTTCGGCACATATAGCGTACATACCGATCCCGTTTTCAATGATCGCCTTCTCAACAGCATTTCCAGGCTCCATCGTCTGCCAGAGCTTTGCATACTTCGCAGCATATTCCTTATCCCAGAATTCCGGGCATTTCTGATATCCTTCATCCGGGCGTATTTCTGTGTGAT
Organism: uncultured Eubacteriales bacterium; assembly: GCA_900317675.1. Classification (GTDB taxonomy): domain Bacteria; phylum Bacillota; class Clostridia; order Peptostreptococcales; family Anaerovoracaceae; genus Crickella. The sequence goes on along the minus strand of ONHU01000035.1, from coordinate 1,707 downwards.
ACCCGATAAATGTCATTTCTTTTTTCTTTTCATAAATCACTTCCATTTGATTACCTCTCATATCTTGTCATCTTCTTCGCGATCAGTTGTCTCATTATTGTTTCTTGCCTCGTCTGCTCTCCTGACACATGCTCTTTCGAGCGATACGAAGAAAGCTGCAGCCACAAAGTATATGATTCCTTCCGGCCATTTGTCAGCTGTGATCTGGAACACTGCGCCGGCGTAGAACAGCGTTGCCGCAACGGTCAGCATTCTCATCAATTTGTGGTTTCCAATAACGTATTTTCCTATATTCGTCTTCATGACTATTTCCACCTTCACAGTTCTCTCTTATCCCATTCTCTGTTCTCACACCAGTAGACAGTCCTTTCTGTTACGTCATATACCATGGAAACAACAGTCGGGCAGACCTCCTGAGAGACCGTTCTCAGCAATTCAAAGCAATCCTCCACATCAAAACCATCTGACGCTTTGTCCAGCATCTCTTTTGCAATGTTATATCTGTCCCATCCCATCCACGGATGAGTCTCCGAGTTCTGTTTGTATGGTGAGAAATTAGTAAGTATCTTGTATTCAGGTTTTTCATAGTAGATGGATCCCTGACCGGGCACGATATGAAGCACGTTCCCATCAGCATCTGACAGAGCAGACATGAATGTCAGACCCGGAATGCTGCAGACAGGCCTTTCAGCCGCTATACCCCGGATCTCCTGCAGCGTCTTCTTCTGCAGTAAAAGATCGAGGTCAAGCATTATGACGTTTTCGCCGTCTCCTGAAGGATCGCTTCTTCTGTCAGCAGGCCAGCATGTGGGCATTCCGACAAAATCTCCACGACAGTTGGCACCAAACAGCGGCATCCACCCTTCCTTTCACTTCCTATCGTTCGGTAGTTATGGGTGTATTTTTTTACCGGTCAGCCTGTATGGCTGGCCGGTATCCATATTCTATACAATTGATTGTATCGTTCTACTTTGCGTAGACCTCAAAGAACTGCAGCACATGTTTATGCACCAGTTCCATCACTTTTTCCTCACGGGAAGGTTCTCTGTCGCATAGGTTGATCCATACAGTAATTGGCGATGAAAGCTGCGCTGCCATGATCTCAGTATCTGAATCCTTCAGTGTATTCATGCGGACAAGGAATCTGATCATCCCTTCAAAATAACTAATGATATCTTCGTAATTCACTCTGGTCTGCAGATCAGCGAGTTCTTTGTTTCGGAACTGCTCGATCATGAGCAGCTTTCTGCCCTTGCTGATAGCAGGATCATGGAGTATACGTCTGACCTGACTCTGAATCATGTCGGCCGCATCTTCTGCAGTCATTCCCTGCTTATCCCTGGTGAACTCCGTATCATCCCAGTCTGTATTGGCAAATACAGAATGATTATCATAACCAGTCAGTACTGCTGCTACAACATTATCGAGTATCTCCTGTTTGCTGCTGAAGTGGCTGTAAAGAGACGCTTTTCGTATTCCGACAGAATCCGCAATCTGTGAAATGCTCGTCGCTTCATATCCGTTTACTGAAAACAGATCGAGCGCAACTTTCAGTATTTCGTCTCTTGTATTGGCCTTTTCCATAGTACTCCTTCCAACAGCAACCGCATATTCGAAAACTGACGCCTTTATTCTACCTACCGTTCGGTCGTTAGTCAACATCTTATTTTATGAATCGATCTGACAATATATACCTTGTAAGCGAGG
>ONHU01000042.1 GCA_900317675.1 uncultured Eubacteriales bacterium | reverse complement strand
TCATAGAACTTGTTGCAGGCTTCTCTGTGCTGGAAGAATACGTCGCCGTTCTCGTGAGATCCTCTCAGATGAGGATGATCAGGGTTGAGGCAAGCATCACGGAATGCGTTTACAGCATCCATGTTGCACATTTCCTTAAGATCCTCATAGTCCCATACAGCAACTTTCTGGATCTCATGGGATGTTCTGAAACCGTCGAAGAAGTTCAGGAAAGGAACTCTTCCCTCGATAGCAGCGAGGTGTGCTACTGGAGCGAGGTCCATAACTTCCTGTACATTGCTCTCAGCGAGCATTGCAAAACCAGTCTGACGGCAAGCATATACGTCGGAGTGGTCGCCGAAGATGTTCAGTGCATGAGTGGAAACCGTACGTGCTGATACATGGAATACTGCAGGAAGCAGCTCACCAGCGATCTTGTACATGTTCGGGATCATCAGGAGAAGTCCCTGGGAAGCTGTGTAAGTTGTGGTGAGAGCACCAGCTCCGAGTGAGCCGTGAACAGCACCAGCAGCACCAGCTTCAGACTCCATCTCGACAACCTGTACAGTTGATCCGAAGATGTTCTTTCTTCCGGCAGCAGCCCACTGGTCTACATAGTCAGCCATAGGCGAAGACGGAGTGATCGGATAAATTCCGGATACCTCTGTGAACGCATAGGAGACATGAGCGGCAGCGGTGTTACCATCCATTGTCTTGAATTGTCTCTTCATTTTTTCATCTCCCTTTACATTAAGTTTTAATAAAGCGTTGGGTTAAAAAGTACTTTTTTAGAATAAATATATGGTGAAATAATTATTCCCTTAATTAATTGTGAGGCAGACTAGAGAGCCTCTACGATAGCCTGAGTATCCTTAGCGATCATGAGCTCTTCGTTGGTAGGAATGATGAATACTCTTACCTTGGAGCCTTCGCCTGTGATCTCGACTTCTTTTCCTCTGCAGTTGTTCTTTTCCTTGTCGATCGTAACGCCCATGAATCCGAGATAGTCAGTTACCTTTTCTCTCAGCTCAATGTCGTTCTCGCCGATACCGGCGGTGAAGACCATTGCGTCTACATGACCGAGCTCTGCAGCGTATGCGCCGATGAAGCGCTTGACTGATCTGAGCAGCATCTCTCTTGCGATGTGTGCTTTCTTGTTGCCTTCAGCTTCTGCCTTAGTGATGTCTCTGCAGTCGCCGGAGATCTCGGATACAGCGAGGAGTCCGGACTTCTTGGTCATCATGTCTGTGATCTCCTTGACCGGCATGCCTGTCTGCTCATAGATGAAGCTTACAACAGTCGGGTCGATAGATCCGCAGCGTGTTCCCATTACGAGACCTTCAAGAGGCGTGAGACCCATCGATGTGTCGTAGCACTTGCCGCCCTTGACAGCACTGATTGATGAACCGTTTCCGAGGTGGCATGTGATGATGTTGAGTTCTGCAGGGTCCTTGCCCATCAGCTCAGCGCATCTCTCAGAAACATATCTGTGGCTTGTTCCGTGAGCACCGTATCTCTGTACATGATACTTTTCTGCATATACCCAAGGGATAGCATAGTATTTGCACTCATCAGCCATGGTTCTGTGGAATGTAGTGTCGAATACAACAACTCCCGGTGTGTTAGGCAGAACCTTCTTGCAGGCTCTGATTCCTACGAGTGCAGGAGGGTTGTGGAGAGGTCCGAGTGTGCAGAGCTCTTCGATGCCTGCTTCTACCTCATCAGTGATAAGCTCGGACTTGTCAAAAATGTATCCGCCCTGTACGATTCTGTGGCCTACAGCGCCGATCTCGTCCATGCTCGAAATAACTCCGTGCTCTTTGTCTGTAAGAGCATCGATTACGAGCTGCATTGCGACTCCGTGATCAGGAAGAGCGATGTCCTTATCAAATACAGTACCCGCTTCTGTCTTGTAATTCATGTGACCGTCTTCTCCGATCCTCTCACAAAGTCCCTTTGCGAGTACGGACTCATCATCCATGTTGATAAGCTGATACTTGAGCGAAGAGCTTCCCGTATTGACTACCAGAATTATCATGTCTTCAGTTTCCTTTCGTATTTCTATTCATGCTAAATCACACATAATAACACAATTATGCGAATATATTATAACACAGCCGAATTGCTTTTCCTTGTTGTTGTTGCATTTTTTCAGCAAAAATACATATAAAAAAACGGCAGTTGCCGCGCAGCTGTCTGAAAATATCACTTCAGCTGCTGTCAGACTGCCGTTTTTCTGTTCTAATCGCCGGCAGGCGTATCAAGTCTTTCCCTGATCTCTGCGCCGTTGATGACTCTGGTTGTTGCTTTGTCCATGTTCTCTTCCTGGACAATAGGAAAAATGATCCTGAATTCAGTGCCGACTCCCGGCTCAGAGTCAACATAGACTTTGGCGTTATGAGTATCGCAGATCTGGTGTACGATCGCAAGTCCGAGTCCGGTGCCCTTCCCCGACTCCTTTGTGGTATAGAAAGGATCAAATATTCTCGCCAGGGTCTCCGCATCCATGCCCGTACCTGTGTCATTGAACCTCATCGCGACACCGCCTTCTTCGATCCTTGTCGATACTGTAAGAGTACCGCCTTTTTCTCTCATAGCATCGTAGGCGTTAAGAACTATGTTGATGACAAGCTGCGAGACCTGAGTCGCGTCGCCTCTGATCCTTGCGAGACCCGAACTGAACCTGCCGCGCACGTCTACATTCTTAGGCTTCGCAGGCAGTGTCACTTTTAGTGAATTGCGGATGACCTCAACCGGATCGAGCACCTTATAGCTTTCTTCTTTTCCCTTTTTGGAAAGATCCGCCAGTCTCTGGACGATATCTTTTGCTTTGACTGAAGCATTGTATACTTCCATCATGTAGTCCTGGATCTCTGTCTGATCATCCGGCAGCATCTCCGCCGCCATGATACTGTAGCCCATGATAGGCGTAAGCAGATTGTTGAAATCATGCGCTATGCTGGCAGTCATCGTTCCGATGGTCTCAAGTCTCTGGTGGTGGGCGAGAGCCTGCATGTTCTGATTTAGCTCTTCCATCGCAGTATTCTTCTTCTTGAGGACTTCGAGATCTCTTTCATTGGCAGTGTTGGCACGTCTCAGCAGTATCAGCATGAATATAAGCACTATGATGCCTGCGACTGTCATGCCTCCGAAGAACAGAATCATCTCAGCAGCATGGCGCGATGGTCTGAGCGCTTCATCGAAGTCAGCCGTGATGCCGATCGCAAACTCACCGTTAGTCGTCCTGCCGCTTGGCTGAACAACGATCCTCTCTGTATGAGTATGTCCTTTGTTATCCTCAACATCGATCGACAGGCCGCCGGACTGCTGAGTGCCCTGGCTCTCGATCATAAAATCCCGGTGCCGGGACAGCTTTGTACCGTCAGCTTCAGCGACAGGAATAATGAGGGTCTCTCCTCTCTGTCTGGCTATCAGTATCGTCGATGTGCTGTCGACAAGGATCACGCCCCTGCCCCTGTTTTCTCCGAGAGAAGTCAGGTACAGCTTTTCAAGATCGATCAGCGCCTCATAGCTGATGCCTTCGGAGGCAACTGTTTCATATGCCATATAGTATCTGCCGCCTTCATCAGTGCATATGCGGATACCTCTTCCGTCTGCGTCAGTCAGCATACTGAAGCCCTTCCGTCCTGACGCGGACAGCACCTGCGACCCATCTTTCATCATCAGGATATCTGAGTACAGAGGGTTTTCAGTCAGATTGTTGGAGCTGATGTATTCCCGGAGATCACCTGTGCTTCCATCTTCGGATTCGCGCCATTCTTTGACGAGCTGATTCAGCCCCTGCCTTTCGAAATAAGTTTCTGCCTCTCTGCAGAATGAATCGAGGGAGTTCTCCAGCGAGATATCCTCAGAACTTATCAGGCTGTAGAACTGACTGTCCTTCTCCCGCATTATCGTTTCATCAAATTCCCTGAACGCCTCCCAGGCTTTGAATATGCCGATGCCTATACAAAGGATCGCAACTATAAAACCCGCAATGAAAAGAATGCGTCCGGCTGAAGCCTTTTCTGTTCTCTTGCCGAACACATCTCCCTTGTCAAATATCCTTATCTCTCCGCTGTTGTCCGGAGTTTTTTCACTGTTGCTGATCTTTTCCGGTATATCCATTACGCTTCCTGCTGTCCCTGTTACTGAAAAACATAGTGCAGTCAGCACTTAACGCGTCTGAACGCACTATGTTTTTCTCTTTTTCATGCTGTATTATTCTGCGGTCTCTTCTTCGCCTGCGTCGCTTCCGGACTCTTCTTCTGCTCCGCTCTCAGCGGCGCCGTCGCCTTCAGCCTGCTCTGCTTCCTCCTGAGCCTTTTTCTGAAGATCCTCGATATAGTCCTTAGCTTCCTTATATGTCATCTCCACTGACTTGAGTTCATCGTCTCCGCTCTTGACAGTTGTCTTGACATTTGCCGAGAAAGCTCTCGTTTCCGGCTTCATATTAGTAAGAATATATGCTGAAACCTGTTTGAGCTGTTCTTCTCCGTCTTCTCCTGAATAATACTCCTTTGCCGCCTTGACAGTCTCTTCATCATCACCATTGACGGTCATATCGATCTTGACCGAATTGCCGTCAGCTGTGATGCTGGCTGTAGAGTACATGTCGAGCTGAAGATTGCCGTAGACTTCCTCGCCGCCGTTCTTTTCCATGTATTTTTCAATAGTTGCCGGCTTTGAGAAATAGTTGTAGCCGAGTACGAACGCAAACATCGCGATCAGCACTCCGAAAATCAGCAGTGCGATCAGCGCATTGTTAGGTCTGCTCTTCTTCTCTTCTATCTTGTTGGCAGCCTTTCGCGCCGCCTTGGCTTCTCTTCTCTGCGCTTTTTTGATTCTCTTGCTGCTGACCTTCTCAGTTTTTTCTTCCGCCTGTTCTTCAGTCAACGAGGCGAGATCTTCTGCCCGTTCTGTTGTTTCAGTTGTTTCGATAGCTGTGTTCTTTTCGTTTTCCATTAATCAATTCCTCTTTACTGTTTCTGAATATCGGCTCCGCAGTCCAGGCAGTATATACTCCCCGGCGGATTAAGAATGCCGCACTCGGGACATTTTACCATATTCGCACTGTCGGCTGCATCAGTTATGCGCAATTTTACACCCAGCGCCAGCTTTTCTGCAACCGCTTCCGCATATCGGTTGATTTTCCTGTTCTGCTGGGAAAAATGCTTTCCGGAAGCTTTGGCAAGCAGCTTTACAGCCTCTGAATAATCATCACTGTCCATCCAGAGCAGGGTCACAACATCAGGAGATTTGCCTTTGTCGATAATAAAGGTGATATTACGCACGTCATCGCAGAGCAGAGCTGCATATACATTGTCCCCCAGCTGCAAGACTCCGAAATCAAGTACTTTCCCGTCGCTTCCGATGAACACCGCAGTATGACCGGCGATCTTCATCTCGCTGAATCTTCTTGCATGTCTGTTGATAATCAGATAATTGCTGTCAAGCATAAGTGGTCTCCATTCATAAAAAATGCACCTTTCAGGTGCAGATTTTTTTCTATACCGTGAATCTGTATCCCAGCCCTCTTACAGTGATGAGATACTTAGGTGTAGACGGGTCATCTTCTATCTTCTGACGAAGCCTGTTGACATACACCATGATCGCATTTTCATCTATTATGGTCTCTCCCCAGATTACTGAATAGATCATATCCTTGGAAAAGATGTGATCCACATTGTCGATGAAGAGCTTTATCATCGAGTTTTCCTTGGATGAAAGCGGTATCTCTACATCATTCTTATAGAATCTCAGGGTGGATGTGTTGTAAGTAAACGGTCCTGCTGAGATGATATTGCTGGTGCCCTGCGGAGAGGTACTGCGGCTTCTTCTTATAAGGGCCTTTGCTTTCGCCACCAGTGTTACCGGGTTGAATGGTTTGGTTATGTAATCATCGGCACCGATCTCCAGACCGTAGAGAGCGTCCTGATCTTCTTTTCTGCCGCTGACAACCATGACAGGGGTACTCAGGCCGCTGCTTCTGAGTTTCTGTATAACTTCGAATCCATTGATACCTCTCATATTGATGTCAAGAAGTATGAGATCGTATTTATTCTGCTTGACCAGTTCAAGCGCTGCCTCTCCGCTTATCGCGAGATCAGCCTCTATACCATTGTTCTTGAGAGCCTTGAAGAGCATGGTCAGTATCGTTTTATCATCATCGACGACCAGAACTTTATCTGACATATGTGCCTCCTGTCATAACTGAAATTAACTATCCGAATACTTTCGGAATCTAATCGATTTGCCTTATTTTATCACAGCAGCACTGTGTTTGTAAAAGCAACTTTACATTGTGTACCGAACGCGTTTAACGGTTAACAATTATTATATGTAAAAAATATAACGAATCTTGAAAGCGTTCATATTCAATGAGTACATCCGTTCATGGTTAACAATCGAGCTCACTCGAGCCAAAACCTTGTAATTGTCATCTAAAATCTTGTACCAATTATTGTACTTGTTTCACTTTTCTTTTTTTTTGCTCAATTGACCAGTTAACTCATCAGTCATTAAATCTTCACTGTGCTATACTCAAATTGACAGAAATCAGGAGGTCGATAGAAAATGAATGATAACAGGCGGAAGCTTACCGGAATTCTTAAACTTCTGTATGAGAATACGGATGCTGAGCACAGTTTGAATACTTATCAGATCATGGATGCTCTTGAGAGCATGGATCATGGCAGACCGGACAGAAAAACTATCGATGCCAATATCAAATTCATCATAGAGGATCTTGGATTTGGTATACAGAAAGAAAAGGGCAAGCCTAACAAATACCGCTGGATCTACCGTGAATTCGATCTTGCAGAGCTCAAGATGCTGGTCGATGCTGTTCATTCATCGAGATTCATCACGCGCAGAAAAAGCCGTGAAATCATAGCCAAGCTCAAGGATCTTACAAGTGTGCATCAGGCAGCGGCTCTTAACAGAGAACTCTATACCAGCGACACATTCAAGCGCGACAACAGTGAAGCCATGCTCAACGCAGATGTCATCAACGAGGCGATCAAAACCGGCTGCAGGATGACATTTGTGATGACCGATTTTGATATCTACAAGAATCAGGTCCTCAAGGACAACGGGAGTATTATCGAAGTAAGTCCTCTCGCCCTCTTATGGAACAACGATTATTATTATATGCTTGGTCTTCCGGCAGGTTCTTCTGAGGTCAAACCTTTCAGAGTCGATATGATGAAAGACGCTGAACTCAAGCATATTCCGGCCGAAAAAGCTCCTGCAGATTTCGATCTCAATTCTTATTCAAGCCGTATATTTGATATGCTTAAAGGCAAGACAGAAGATGTCGTTCTCAACTGCAGCAATCACACAATGAAAGACCTTATTGACCGTTTCGGCAAAGATTTCAGCGCATCCAAGACATCTCCGGACAGATTCACCGCCAGAGTCACAGTAGATACAAGCCCTGCCTTCTATGCATGGGTATTCCAGTCAGGCGGAGATATCAAGATCGCAGAGCCTGAATGGGTCAAGGATGAGTTCAATGACATGCTCGCTAAACAGATGCAGTAGCAAGATACAAGATTACACACAAAAACGCCTCCTCTTTGCAGGAGGCGCTTTTTTCATTCTGTTTTGCCTCTATAAATGGACAACTGGTCAATTAGTTATCCTTTTATCCGTTCACAGAAATCATTTCGTGTAACGTCAGCCGGTTCTGCTTTCATTCATGCCTACTTCATTCCCATCATCATCCCAAGCACGAACGGGATAAGCCATATTGTCCATACAATAATGCTCAGTCTGTGGAAAGTATGCATCGCTTTTTCATCTCTTCGAACCAGCACTGCAGTAGCCCACACAGCATGGACCAGCATGAGAATGATAGCGATCAGTCCGGTGATCCCATGCGCGCTCATCAGTCCTCCGCCGGATCCGTCAGCAAGCTTTGACATCATTGCAGTTCCGGTCGTATCGGCGCACAGTCCGAGCCAGAAGAACGCAAGATGGACAGGCTTCAGTACTTTTGCCCGGTGTTCAGACCAGACGCCTATCGTATAGAGGATCAGCGCCGTAGTAATAGCTATAACGGCTTTCATAAGTAATGGATCCATCTTTTACCACTCCAGATTCTCTGTAACATAGCTTTCAAGTTCATCGTCCGAAGCATTGCTGAGCATATCGTCCGGAACATAGAAAAATATCGTCTCACCCAGAAGCTGAGCTTCTCTTGAAGTATAGCTTCCCTCATCATCGAAGAGCACTTTCTCAAGAGATTCCGAGGATATACATACATCCACCTCATACTCGCTGAGTCTCAGCTCCCGAAGCAGAAATATCGTTTTCTCCAGATCACGGATCGTTTCGTCACGAAACAAATCGCGCAGATCCAGTTCAGTGATTGCTTTTGTGTCTTTTTCTTTCATCTCTGTCTTTTCCCGCATCCGGTCTGTGCGCTTACTATGAGAATGGTTTCCGGCCGGGATGTATCTTTCGCATCAGGAATCCCAGCAGCCAGGTAACGGCACATATGACTGCAAAAATAGCGATGCCGGCCGGATATCCCCATGCGAGGAAAGCATACCAGTCATTGGTGTCCGGCCATTCTCCCGTCCCGTTGATCAGATTATTGATAAGGTATGCAGTTCCATAGACCAGCGGCGGTATGACCGTGTAATTGTTGTCTTTCGTTGTAAATAAAGCATCAGAGAGAAACATTATCTCTGCCATAGATACCAGCGGTATGATCATATGAAAGAACAGATTCGCGCCTGTGAACATTGCTCTGTATCCGTAAAGCGGTCCGAGAAAACCGATCACAACGGCAAATGTAAGACCGACAGCAGCCGCTGCTATGTATTTCAGTCTCTCTGCCCTCTGCTCCCATGCAGAACCGCTTCCGGAGACAAGGAGCCACAGCACAGAAACGGCTCCTTCCAGAAGATTGGACTGCACTGTAAAATACTTCAGGTTGCCCAGTCCGTTTTCAGCAAGTGATCCTTTGCCGTACAGAGCCATAGCAAGCCACGATCCGGCCACCGCGGCCGCTATGAAAGTATTAACGATCCTTCTGATCCTGTATCTTTTCAAAAGCTCTCCCGACTGTCCCGGCATTATCTGTCTTTCAGGAATCTATTTTGTTCCTGTGATTTTCACGGCTGTACCATACGCGAGGACTTCTGCAGCCCCGTCCATTACCTGGGATGATCCGTATCTCAGCCCGACCACAGCATCGGCTCCGAGCTCCTCGGCTTCATCTATCATACGTTTTGTCGCAAGCTGTCTGGCCTCGATCAGCATCTCCGTGTAACCCTTGATCTCTCCGCCTACCAGAGTCTTCATTCCTGCCATGAAATCTCTGCCGATATTCTTACTCTGTACTATAGTCCCCTTTACTACGCCAAGCACTTCTATTTCAGCGCCCGGGATATAATCAATACTTAGAAGCTTCATCGATTTCTCCTTTCTCAACCTCATCAAGTCTTTGTTTAAGTACATAGATCACTGCTGCAGCTATTACTGCAAACATCACGATGAAAAACGCGATCACGCCGCGCGGCGCAGGGTCGGAAGCATTTACCCAGAGCATCACCAGTATTATAAGCAAAAGGCCTGTGATCACAGCGGCCGCGGATATGATTGCTCCGGTCTTTCTCTTCCCGGTATCCGTCATACGTGCATTCACAAATCTGGCACCTCCCTTCTCAAGCTCTTTCATCTTTTCGAGATAAACGGAAGCATTGATCTCTGAAAGGCTGTCAGCCTCATCTCTCAGCACTCTGCACATGACCTTCATATGGCCGATGTTTTCGCTGGTTTTATCCAGTTCTGCTATATGCTCATCCATGCAGCTGTCAAAATCAAGCTCGCCTGACTGAAGCCGGCGAATGTTCTCGCAGGATATCCCAAGCATGCGGAGGAGCCTGATCCTGCAGAGCGTCTCAACATCTTCCATGGTGTATTCCCTGTAGCCGTTGCCGGAATCACGCGCGGGTGATATCAGCCCCCGGTCTTCGTAGAACCGTATATTCTTGCTGGTTATACCTGCCAGTTCGGCAGCCTGATTGATCTTCATGATTCCTCCGGTCTTCCGTTTCTCTGCCGTCAAGATACTCTTTCCACCAGATGGAAGGTCAAGAGTTTTTTCAGAATTCTCTGAAATATATTCAGAAATATTACCGGCCGGTACCTTTTGGCAGGGCCGGTATAAGCACCGGGATAATGCCTATATATAAATTATATGCAATTCATGACCAGTGCAAGCTGTTTTGATGAAACCGGGACAATAAATAAGGCCTCCGGCATCAGCCGGAGGCCTTGATTGATCAGGCCGGAATCTTCACTTAGATTCTTGCAACTCCTGTATCTCTTGCAGCCTGTGCTACAGCTGCGGCTACTGCGTCTTTTACTCTAGGGTCGAATGCCTTAGGGATGATGTAATCAGGTGTCAGCTCATCATCGCTGATCACGCCTGCGATCGCTTTGGCCGCTGCGATCTTCATCTCTTCGTTGATATCCTTTGCGCGTACATCGAATGTTCCGCGGAAGATTCCAGGGAATGCGAGTACGTTGTTGATCTGGTTAGGGAAGTCGGAACGGCCTGTAGCAACTACTGCAGCTCCGCCTGCCTTTGCATCATCAGGATAGATCTCAGGTGTAGGGTTAGCACATGCGAATACGATCGGGTTCGGATTCATGGACTGCACCATCTCTGTTGTTACGAGACCAGGTGCGCTTACTCCGAGGAAGATGTCTGCGCCCTTCATAGCGTCAGCAAGAGTTCCCTGAACTTTCTTCTTGTTGGTGAGGCGTGCGATCTCTTCCTTGTATGGGTTCATTCCTACTGTACGGCCCTCATAGATAGCGCCCTTGCTGTCACAGAGGATAGCATCGCCAAGGCCATAGCTCAGGAGAAGCTTTGTGATGGTGATAGCTGCTGCGCCGGCACCGCTTACTGCTACTGTGCAGTCTTCCCACTTTTTGCCTGTGACCTTCATAGCGTTGATCAGACCTGCGAGTGTGATAACAGCAGTTCCGTGCTGGTCATCGTGGAAAATAGGGATGTCACACTTTTCTTTGAGCTTCTTCTCTATTTCGAAACAGCGAGGAGCTGAGATATCCTCAAGGTTGACTCCGCCGAAGCTTCCGGAGATCAGATATACAGTGTTGACGATGTCATCGACATCCTTGCTCTTGATGCAGAGCGGGAATGCGTCTACGTCACCGAATGACTTGAACAGAACGCACTTTCCTTCCATTACAGGCATGCCTGCTTCAGGTCCGATATCTCCGAGTCCGAGAACAGCAGAACCGTCTGTTACGACAAGGCACATATTCCAGCGGCGTGTCAGTTCATAAGAGAGATCTACGTTTTCCTTGATCTCCAGGCATGGCTGTGCAACGCCCGGTGTATATGCGAGAGACAGGTCTACTTCGTTTTCAACAGGAACTGTAGTGATAACTTCGATCTTGCCCTTTTTCTCATAGTGCATTTTCAGACTTTCTTCTGCGTAATTGTGATTAGCCATTTTAATCTCCTCTCTCTTTAATACTATAGTCTGATGCCATGAAGGTATCTCGCTTTTATGTTATCAGTATTCCCCATGTAGCAGAACCTTTCTGCGGCCTGCGCAGGGCTGAGCGGGAACCCTTGATCTTCCACCCCATCGATGACAAGAGCATTGAAATGATAGCCCTGATCGAAAGCTCCGGTTTTTCCGAACAGGCTGCCGCCTGTCCTTGTAGCCATACAGAATGCGTTGGCAAATGTGACCGGCTTGTTTTCTTCCGGTTCAAAGTGCCATTTCAGTTTGGATAGCTGCACTGTACGGCTTATCTGTCTGTATATCCCAAGGCCTGATCCAGCGCCGATATCGCTTCCTGTCGCAAGGACGATATTCCGGTCCGCAAGCGCGGCTGCAGGCATGATCCCGGCGATGACATTGGTCGTCGCGTCAGGACAGTGTACTGCGTAAGCATTATGCTTTCTCAGGATCTCAATATCCGCATCCGAAGGGAATATAAAATGCGCGCCTACCACCGGTCCGTTTTCCATAAGACCGGCCCTTTCATATATCTCCGTATCACAGCTGTAACCCGGATACTGGCGCAGAGCCTCCTCTGCTTCCCAGCGCGACTCGACAAGATGAGTCTGAAGTCCCGCGCCGTATCTGCCTGCGAGCTTTCCGAGACCCTTCATCAGTTTCTCGCTGCATGTCGGCGCAAAGCGCGGAGTGATGATCGGTCTGGCTGTTTTGTTGCTTCTGAAATCATCAAGGAAGTGCTCCGTCTCTCTCAGTGACTCCTCTGTCGTCTCACACAGATAATCAGGCGAGCCGGTATCCATGTTGACCTTGCCGACAAAACCATAGAGTCCGCGTTCCTCCATCTTACGGATCAGATAGGAAGTCGCCTCCCTGTGTATGGTAGCGAAAATGCAGGCATGGAAGGTCCCGTGCAGGATCATGTCATCGATAAACGCATCATAGATCGGCCCGGCATATTCCATATCGGCAAATCGGGCTTCCTGCGGAAATGTATATTGGTTTAGCCAGTCTGAAAGGAGCAGATCCATTCCAAGTCCTCGCTGTACATATTGTGAAGCATGCACATGAAGATCCGAAAAAGCCGGAATAATGATCCCTCTTCCGTATTCTGCCACCTCGCAGCCGTAATATTTCTCAGGAAGAGTTTTATAGATTCCCTCTACGCGGCCATTTTCTGAAAATAGATTCCCTCTACGCGGCCATTTTCTGAAACGATATAGCTGTCCTCATAAGAGAACAGCTCATCATAGTTTTTCGAGTACAGTATATTTCCATGCAGAATCGTCAGCATTTGCTTCTCTCCTCTGTTTCGCTCCATCAGAATCCCGGCTGCTTTTATATTATCACAGTTCGCTGTACGATTTCTGAAGATGTTCAAGGCTTTTACTTTTTTCAAGCACCTCGCACACCGGGATGCTGACGGTCATCATGACAGCATCGGCAGCAAAGGCGTAGATGTTTTTTGCCATTCTCACCAGAATCGGCTGCGCGTACAGCAAGCTTTCTGTCAGGGATTTGATCCCCAGGATGCCTGCAGCTGTCACTGCTATGATAGTAACGGCCATCAGACCCCTGCGAAGCCATACTGATTCGATCATTTTCGCTTTGGTGAAAACGATCCCGCATATGATGCCAATCACCAGATTGCCGAGCGTCCATCCCGGCATTCCTCTCAGGCCGGCAGTCAGAACACAGTACAGGATCACGCCCAGGCTCCCGACGATCGCTCCCGATGCCGGACCGAATATGTAACAATACACCATCATGACCACATATCCGAGGCACAGATAGTAATTTTCGAACACCGGCACCTGAAGGCACATCGTCAGGACAACAAAGAGCGCGATCCCGACGCCGTTAATTGTTATGAACTGAGTTGTATTTTTCATTTTCCTCTCCTTTCGCACACATCACTGTCACCTGCATCTATATTGTAGAACCAGCATGATGTATGCGGCAGGGGGATCCGGTATACCCTCGGTAGAGTTTGATCCTGTGTCGCGCAATAGTTCCTGCCTGTGTCATTCCCCGCAGGGTTTTTGCACGTATAAAAAACTCCGGCACGATGGCCGGAGAGCTCAGTCCATGTGATCCATGATCTGTATGTTTCCGTTCTCATCCAGGAGGAACAGACTCATCATCCCGCCGCGGACCTGATCTGTAAAATCCTGCACACTGTTTATTTGAATGCTGCTGCACATACCGGCCAGCTCAGGTCTGAA
>ONHU01000179.1 GCA_900317675.1 uncultured Eubacteriales bacterium | reverse complement strand
GCTGGACTGGATGGTCAGGATGATCGCCGTTGTGATCAGAGACATGCAGACCAGCGAAATATTGAAGTTCTTTGAATAGAAGGTGCGCCGGGTCAGAAGTCTGTAGCAGAAGAAAATATATATACCCAATACGAGCGAGAAGCAAAGGGCAACAATGATCCCTTTCGTTCCCAGTTCTATTGTGGAATATCCTTCCAGAAATGATTTTTTAAAGATATCAGAAAATGACATTACTCTTCCTCTCTTTCCTATTGTATATTCATATACTTACATATGCATATCTGCGGCCATTGTCCTGCCTTTGCAAACATGCATGTTTCCAGACGATCGGAATCCCCTCAGAGCATATACCCCTGGAGATTGTAGGTCCTGCAGAGATAGTATTTTGAAAATGTTTCCAGACGCATATTCGTCATCTGGATCGCGTGATAGATGTAATCCGGGAGATATTCGTCGAATTTCACCTCCAGCAGGTGCTGTCCCTTGGGGAGCACCGGCCTCTCCGGAATATCTTTGTTGAAAAACTGGTCAAATGACGGTGAAGAGGTGATATTCATATCAAAGGTCACGCGCACATTGCCCTCATCGCAGACAAAAGGTCTGCGCAGATACTGCACGATCACCTTGGGCTGCATCAGCTGCGTTCGCTGCTGCAGGAGCATGCGGTTCAGGAGAGGAGGATTCTCCGCCGTAATGGGAATCGGCTCCAGCCTGATCATTTTTTCATATTGATCGCGTGTGATCCGGCAGCTCTTTTTCTGGATCATGCCGTATTCCTTGCGCTTGCACTCCAGCGAGATCCTCCGGTCGCTGCAGTTGTAGATACGCACACGCCATTTTTCACGCGGACTCACGCCGCTCTCGTTTTCATTCAGACACCGGTCATACAGATCATCAAAATATGTGCTCCGAATCAGATAACACCCGGTATCATCTGTATGCGGATCCGGTCTCATCACATCCTGCAGCCTTACTTCCAGCATCTTGAGCTCGGCTGCAGAGCAGAGATATTTCAGCTCATGCCGGAACTTGGGCTCGGCTATCCTTTTTGCCACACTGATTTCCTTTCTGTATCCTTTTGATCCTTTATCCTGAATAATTCACCGATTATTCGGTAATCGCGGGAAACCCGCTTCGGTACTACATTTACAACTACATATTGTGTTCACCTTCCGAGTGAAAGCATTAAATGACACCTCTTTCAGTTTCAATAAGCAATTCAAATTTAACTTCAATGGCGGCGAACTTTCTTCCGATGGAGGCCTGTTTCTCCTTAAGGAGTTCGCGCACCGCATCGGTTTTGAAAAAATCATCCGTGATAACTTTCAAACAAATGATTCTGCTGCATTCCGGTTTCATACTGACGATAAGAACCTCATGCAGCGGATCTTTCAGCTCCTTGCTGGGTACTTCAATGACAATGACGCCGATGAACTTACCACAGACCCTGTGTTTTGTGCGGTTCTTGGCAAGGATGCCCTTGCTTCTCAGCCTACGATGTCGCGTTTTTTCAACCGCCTGGACGAAGATTCTCTGGTGCAGTTCGAGAAGATCTTCCGCATCCTGCGCCAGAAGGTCTACGGGATCCGGCCACCGGAAAACATTCTTCTTGATCTGGATTCCACACTCCTGCAGACTTACGGCCATCAGGAAGGGGAAGGTTTCAACTACCATTATCAAAGCCACGGGTACCATCCGCTGTTATGCTTTGACGGGCTGACAGGTGACCTTCTCAAGGCAGAGCTTCGTAAGGGGACGAAATACTGCAGCAGTGACGCACATCTGTTTCTTGAGTCTCTGCTGAATGAGTTTCTTGAAAAGTATCCTGATACTATGATTTCCCTGAGGGGAGACAGCGGTTTCGCCGCACCAGAGATCTATGATCTCGCAGAAACTCATGCCTGCAGTTATGCCATCCGCCTCAAGATGAACAGCACCCTGAGATCTCTTGCATCAGATGTCGAAGCTGATCTGGATGATCTGACAAAAGACAACAAGGTTGACTATGCTGTCTGCTACGGCGAATTCATGTATAAGGCTGGCTCATGGAACTATGCCAGGCGTGTTGTCTGTAAAGTGGAAAAACCCACGGATCAGATGACTTACATGTATACATTCATCGTAACAAACATGGATCTTGCTCCGGAAGATATCATCAGGTTCTACTGCAACCGCGGCCGAATGGAGAAC
>ONHU01000060.1 GCA_900317675.1 uncultured Eubacteriales bacterium | reverse complement strand
CCATCGCAGAAGTTTTCTCTCACAAGCTTCGCCTTGCCGTCAACTATATCTATGGCGCCTTCGTGGCAAGCCTCTGCGCACAGTCCGCAGCCGTTGCATTTCTCTTCATCTATATGGATTATCTTCCTGATCATCGCAGTATCCTCCGTATTATTTGTCTCTTGTTTATCCAATATCAGTATAGTAAAGTGTGTATTGTAAGTATGTGGTTATAACCACATTTTGAAAGATTTCCGGAGTTTTTATGGATAAGGACTTTCTAAAAAAAACCGCGATATTCCGCGGCATGAAGGATAGCGAGTTGGATGCGGCTTTGTCGGCACTCAAGTCATCAGAGAATGACTTCTCAAAAGACGAAGTCATTTTGTATGCCGGGAGCACAACAAATATGATGGGCCTGGTGCTTGAGGGCAGTGTTCGCATAGAAAGCAATGACATGTGGGGGAACAGGACCATTCTGAGTCATGTAGGAAAAGGCCAGGTATTTGCAGAGACATATGCTATGGCCAAAGATGAGCCCATGTTGGTTGATGCAGTTGCGAACGAAAGATGCAGAGTATTGATGCTCCGAATTGGACCTCCCGGAGCGTATAGTCAGGATCCATCCCTTTGGAGACTCAAGCTGATTACCAACATACTGGATGTGTTCATGCATAAAAATCTTTTGCTGGCGGGAAGAAACTTTCACACTTCGCCGAAGAGTATCCGGGGCAGAGTAATGGCATATCTGAACAGCGTGTCGGAATTCGATATTCCATTCGACCGGCAGCAGCTGGCAGATTATCTGAATGTAGAGCGCACTGCCTTATCCAAAGAACTGGGGAAGATGCAGAAAGACGGCATGATCACAGCAAAGAAGCGACATTTCATCCTCTTGTCGCCCTTTTCATCGCCTGATTCTGAATTACATTAAAAATGAACAAATACAAGTTTTGAGGAAAGTTTGAGGAATGGATAGGATGATGTCGCTAAACCTCCTTTCTTTACTGGGTTTCAGGCTCGTTGCTATTTTTCGAGCCCTGTCGAAATGCGAGCTTGTCGAGTATTTCGCAAGGTTCCCTACATTACGGCAACGCCGTATGATTCGTAGGGAACCTTATCATCCACCATAATGAAACGGTCATCGTAAGATGGCCGTTTTTCGTTATGCAGCGATCCGGGGCGAGAACCTGCAGGGTGAAGAGCCCGTTCGAGACTTGTCCTGACAATTTTTGATTCACAAAAGATGATTGGACGACTGTCTCACCCGGCCATGGTCAGGCGTATAGTCAGGGTTGCGTATTTCGCCTTTAAACATGGACGCTGAGACTGTATCTGCATTTTCTCCCTCAAACAACTCCGTTATGATTACTCTATAGTGATGCTTCGCCCAGGGACTTCCTGCATGCTCTTTGATATACTCGGCATCTTTCCTTGACAGCATCAGTTCCATCAGTCTTTCATCAGCTCTTCTGATACCCTCTTTGTCTTCCTCATTTAGCTTTTACGCTTTGATTCTGCTATGCATAAAGAACACAGGAAAGAAAAATCCCATCGTCACGATGGGATCAGTCATTGTCTTTTGTCCCATCGTTCAAGCTTTAGCACCTTGCCTTACTGCAGGTTGCTGCACGGTCATTGAGCTTGTCTCTCGCGTGCTCTTTATGGATCATTATGTTGTCTGCGATAAACGATGATCGCTGCGGCACAATGCCGGTTTACTTTGATACGATTTCCGCGCCGAACGGCAGAAGTGACAGCTTTGCGATCTTGAAAAACTGTTTCCCGAACGGGATGCCTATGATCGTAATGCACCAGAGCAGCCCGAAGATCAGATTTTCAAGAGCCATCCATACGCCAAAGAATACGACCCAGATCACATTTGCCAGCATCGATACCGCCCCGCCTCCGTACTGTACTTCTTTTCCGAATGGAAAGAATGAAAGAGATGCAAATTTGAAGCACTGTTTTCCGTATGGGATCCCGATTATTGTGATGCACCAAAGCGCTCCGGAAACCAGCCATGAAAGTCCGCTAAAGAAACCGCCGAATATAAACCATAAAATATTACCTATTGTTCCCATTTTTCTTCTGCTCTCCTCAGAATAGATTTTTCATACATGTTTTGCCAGCATGTATTATTTCCGTCACTGATGCCCGTGCATCAGTTTCCTTAAAGTTATACCATCATTTTTCCTTCCGTTGTATACTTAATTAAAAAAATACCAGGCAGTTGGCTGAAAGGAGCACTCATGGCAGCGGAAAGAACTGTTGATGTTGAATCATTACAGGACGACTCTCCTATCATTTTTTACACTTTTGAATATCTGAGCAATTCGTCTCGCTTCCGTACGCTGCTGAAGGACCGTTTCAGAGAAAGCGGTCATACCCGCAGGATCGAGTTCAGGCACTGGGACTGTTATCATGAGATCCCTGATACCGACGGGGACATCTATGCGTATGACGCATGCACCATGTCTGCGCTTGTCGACAAAGGGATCCTCCGGGTACTGCCTGAAATCATCGATACAAGCAAAGTGTTTGACTGGATCCTGGACCGCAGCAAGTTCAAGGGAAAAACATACGGTTTTCCGTTCATGACATGCGCGAACGTGCTGATATGCAGGAAAAAAGATTATACTCCGGTCAACAACATCTTTGAGATCGAGGGAGGTCTTTCGGCACCTCTGAAGTCTATGATCGGATACTATAGTGTGCTCGCCTTCTGCAATTATCAGGACAGAAGCGAGGGCTGTATCAGTGTGATCGAAAAGATCTTCAGGACGATCGGAGGATATGAGGCATTTGAAGAATCCAAGCTGGATGCGGATAAAGTCATAGACAGATTCCGCAGCGGTCAATGCAAGTATCTGCTGGGGTTCACCGAAAACCTGCGGTTCCTTGACAGGGAAGACTACGTCGTTCAGCTGGCCAACTTATCTGAGAACGATGTGAACGAAATGCCCCTGTTCATGACTGACTTTATTTCTATGGGGCAAAGCACTTCAGGCGAAAAACTGCTTGACTGCCTGGACATAATGGAAATCGTCACAGACAGCAGTTTTGTCCGCGATCTGTGTACCGGCGAGAATGGTCTCGAGTATATGCTGCCTGCGGATAAGACATTGTATCCGATCTTCGCTGAAGTGGATCCCGTCTATGAGCAGCTCTATGATCTGGTCAGCGATGAGAATAACGGGATCCTCAGATACGGCAGCAATTTCTATGAAGAATTTGACCTTCGAAAGGCGATTTTACTGTCCGTAGTGCGAAGCATGGAAGACAATTGATACTATCAGATCTTTTCTTCGTTATATGAAGGCCGCACTAATGGTACAGCTGCGTCAGCCGGCCGGATCTTGACGTAAGAGCCGCTGAAAGCGTGTGGCCGGATTACTTTGCGGCAGATTATGACAAAGTCGTTCTGTCTACTGTAAGTATTCAAAGCACCAGCAGCGAGCCTGTCTATTCAATGTTTATCAACAAACCTCCGATCCGGTAACTTTTCCGTCAGACTGCAATGATGCTGTTCAGCAGTTTGCGGGTGTATTCATCAGATGGTCTGGTGATCACATCTTCTGTCTTCCCTTCCTCAACGACGATGCCATCCTTCATTACCATGATCCGGTCACAGATCATGCTTACAAGCGCAAGATCATGTGAAACGAGAATGATCGAGACATTCTCCGCATCTCTTATTTCCATGAGCAGCTTTATCACCTGCGCCTGTGTCGTTACGTCCAGCGCGCTCGTGATCTCGTCACACAGCAGCACATCTGCATGGGAAAGGAGTGCTCTGGCAATGGACATTCTCTGGCATTGTCCGCCGGAAAGATGACGCGGTCTGCGGCTGAGCAGTTCCTCGCTCAGACCTACCTCACCTATCACCCGTATGATTTCTTTTCTATCCGAACCGGTTCCCTCTTTCAGGGATTTTTCCATATTCATTTTGGGATCAAATGATCCATACGCGTCCTGAAACACCATCTGCAGGAACCTGCCTGTTTTCTCAGGGCCGCTGCCTGTATATTCCTTTTCCTGATGATACAGTCTGCCGCTGTCAGGTTTTTCTATGCCGCTTATCACCTTGAGAAGTGTGCTCTTACCGCTTCCGCTTTCACCGACTATCCCAAGTATCTCGGCCTGATACAGATCAAAATCCACATGCTGAAGCGGCCTGACCTTGCGGTCACGGCTTGTGTACTCTTTATTCAGATCTCTTCCTGACAGTATCTTCATTTCTTCAGTTTCGGAACATCGCGTATCAGTTTCTTTGTATATTCATTCTGAGGAGAATCAAATATCTTTTCCGTGTTACCGTATTCAATGATTCTGCCATCCTTCATGATCCCTATATTGTCAGCCATCTTCCGGGCAATGCCGAGGTGATGCGTCACCAGCAGGATAGATGTGCCGTTTGTCTCTCGTATTTTGAGCAGCTCCTCAACCACCGCGCCGGCAGTTGTTACATCCAGAGCACTGGTGGCCTCGTCGCACAGAAGCAGCCTCGGTTCAAACAGCATGGCTGCTGCGATCGCGATCCTCTGATTCATGCCGCCCGACAGTTCAAAAGGCCGGTTCTTCAGAACTGCTTTTCCGTGCTGCAGACCGATCTTTCTGAGCATTTCATCTATCCTGTCCTCATCATAAGGCAGGTCGTGCCCCGCCAGCGCTTCTCTGAACTGGACATCCAGCTTTCTGATCGGATTGAAGGATGCTTGCGGATCCTGCGGGATCAGGCCGATACCGGTCCCCATCAGTTTTCTCCGGTCTCTTGCCGGCAAAGCAGTAATGTCCGCATCGTCGAATACGATAGTTCCGCCGGTGATCCCGACGCCGCTCATGCCGTGGATCGCCTTGATAAGCGTAGACTTTCCGCTGCCGCTCTCACCGACGATGCATACCACCTCTCCCGGCTGCATGCAAAGGCTGACTTCTTTTACGATGTCTTCGTCCCCGTATGATGCGCTGAGATCATTGATTTTAAGTAAATATTCACTCATAGCCGCACCTCTATTCTGCCTTGCGGTACTCCATGACCGCGTCACCGAGATAGTTGAATACAACTATGGTTATGACTGTAGCCGCCGCAGGGAACAGCACCGCCCATGGAGCGATCTGTATGTATGCCCTGGCTTCGCTTATCATGGAACCCCATTCAGCCTGAGGCGCTACGACACCGAGCCCGAGGAACGACAGTCCCGAGATACCGATCATCGTAGTTCCGATCTGGGTCAGCGCATTGATGAGCACAGGTTCCAGGATATTAGGCATGATGTGAGTCAGCATGATCTGTGGACCGCTCTTGCCCTGAAGCCTGGCAGCGGTAATGTAAGGTTCATTCCTGATTGACAGGGTATGGCTCCTTGCAAGGCGCGCAAAAGACGTCCACATGGTGATCCCGAGAGCGATCATCGCACCGCCCAGTCCTCCTCCAAGTATTCCGGCAACCGCAATGGCAACTACCATCTGCGGGAACGCAAGCATCAGGTCTGCTATACGCATGAGGATGTCATCGACTATGCCGCCGTAGAATCCGCACAGCATGCCGATGGTGATTCCAATCAGGAAAGAGACCGCCACAAGGAAAAACGTGGAAGCGATCGTCGTTCTTGCTCCAATCAGCACACGCGAAAGTACACAGCGGCCGAGATTATCGGTGCCGAACAGATATGCTGCTGACGGAGCCTGCCGTATCAGTGACGAATTGGTGGCGTACGGATCATTCGGCGCCAGCACGCCGGAGAACAGTGCGATCAGCACGAGTATCACGGCGAACACAGCAGCAATTATTACGCGTTTTCTGAGCTTGGCTTTTCTCTTTTTCACTTGGATTTCTTAATATTCCACACGTGGATCCAGCACGTGGTAAAGTATATCGGATATAAAGTTAATCACTACATAGATCGTACCCATGATAAGCACGAAGCCCATGATCGTCGGATAGTCTCTGGCATTGATCGAATCCATTACCAGCTTGCCTATACCCGGCCATCGGAATATGGTCTCGATCACGACACTTCCGCCCATCAGGGTTCCTATCTGCAGAGCGATGATCGTAAAGATGTGTCCCGATGCGTTGTGGAACACATTGTGGATCAGAATATCTTTTTCTCTTACTCCTCTTGTCCGGAGGCCGGTCACATACTCCTGATCCAGCTGCTCCATCACTTCTGTCCTGATCTGGCGGGTAAACCTCCCGGCCATCGGGATCGCCAGTGACAGCGCAGGCAGACAAAGTCCCTGTAAGCTGCCGTCAGCAACTACAGGGAAAAGATTCAGTACAATACAAAGAAAATACATCAGCAGGACTGATATAAGGAAGTTCGGCAAAGCGTTGCCTATGAAAGACAATATCCTGACTATGTGATCGAGAACACTGTTTTTCTTGACGGCGGACGCTATCCCCAGCGGAATGGAGATTATAAGCGCTAATATCAAACTGGAAAAAGCCAGAATCGTCGTGTTTCTGAGTCCCGAAACGAGTTTAGGGGCAACCGGCATATCATCCTTGAAAGATACGCCCCAGTCTCCATGCATAATTCCTCCCAGCCATTCTCCATAGCGCACCATAAACGGGCGGAGCAGTCCCATTCTCTCCTGCTCTGCCTGCAGCACTTCCTTAGTAACGGCAACGCCCTGCGAAGAAAGTCTCTTCTCCGCAGGGTCTCCAGGTGCCAGATACATCAATAGAAACGTAAGGAAGCTGAGAACGATCAGTATGATGATCAGTTCTGCTATTCTCTTCGCGATCTGTTTCTTCATGCTCACTTGTGTAAAGAAAAGTCCCCTCGTATCTTTACTCTTGTTTTACAGTATTAGCGTCTACTCCATAGAAGTCGAACGGGATCTTTTCAGCGAATCCGCTGACGCCCGGTTTCATGACTGTTGTGTGGTTGAACAGTCCGACATAGCCGAACGCATTATCGTCTACAGCGATCTGTATGATCTTGTTTGCGAGGTCTGCTCTCTTTTCAGGATCGACCTCAGTCTTGAGCTGCTGTATCATTTCCTCGCACTCAGCGCTCTCGAAACCGCCGACATTGTAATATGATCCATCAGCCAGAGTGGAGTCTATGAAGTACTGCGGATCACCGCACTTATCAGAGATCATGCAGTAGAGAGCAAGATCGAAATCTGCCGTAGCGATATAGGTCGAGTCAGGATCTTCCTCAACTGTCAGGTAAGAGTCTATGCCGATCGCCTTCAGCTGCTCCTGAATGAGTACTGCAAGCGTATCGAGTGAACGTGCAGCGTAGTATGCGATGTTGATCCTGAGCGGCTGTCCGTCCTTCTCATAGATTCCTTCAGCGTTGAGAGTGTATCCGTCATCCTCAAGCAGCTTCTTAGCCTTCTCTGTGTCTACAGCAGGTATCGTCACCTTGCTGTAAGCAGTGCTGTCAGGGAACGGCGAGTTTGCAGGGCTGACTGTCCCCTTCAGATAATCTGCTATGGCATCCTTGTCTACAGTCAGGTTGATCGCTTCTCTTACAGCATCGTCAAGTCTGTTCTCATTGAGGATGTAGTACTGAAGTCTTGTGCCCGGTACTGACTCAACAACGTATTTGTCAGGGTCCTTCTCATAGACCTCGAGAGCACCGGACGAAACGCTGTTGTAGCAGTCGATCTCGCCGCTCTGCATTGCGAGGAGTTTCGGATCGTCCTCCTGCATGTAGTAGAATACCGCTCCGTCGAGCTTAACATCTCCGTTCCAGTAATTGTCATTGCGTGCAAC
Organism: uncultured Eubacteriales bacterium; assembly: GCA_900317675.1. Taxonomy (GTDB): domain Bacteria; phylum Bacillota; class Clostridia; order Peptostreptococcales; family Anaerovoracaceae; genus Crickella. The sequence continues at coordinate 3,159 of ONHU01000060.1, read as the reverse complement.
CGTGACATCGCCTTCCGGATTGAACTCTTTGATTACGAAAGGTCCTGTGCAGATCGGGTCCTTGTCAAAATCAGAAGTTGCGTCAAGGTCGATCATTCCGCATTCAGGGCTGGCAAGGTCGTTCTTGAGCATTGGATATACTGCATCGCCGGTGTCTGCCACGATCTTATTATCTCCGTCAGCCTTCCAGTCAAAATCTCCGAGATAAGCGAATCTCTCGTTGACCTCTGCGAGTCTCTGGATATTCCTGATTACCATGTCCGGTGTGAGCGGATCTCCATTGGAGAAGCAGACTCCGTCCTTCAGAGTGATCGTCCATGTTGTTCCGTCAGCAACCGCATCCTCTGCCAGACAGTCTACGGCAACAGCATTCTCATCAAATCTGAACAGAGCTTCAGACAATCCGTAGATCGACGTATACCATCCGTAATACTCTTTGTGTACATCTATGCTCGGGTAAGCGAACGATGCAGCCGTTCTCAGGATATTGTCATCCGAGCCGCCTTCCGCAGAGCCTGAGTCTTTGCTGCCGCATGCAGCCATGCTCAGTATCATGCAGAACGCAAGAAAGAGAACTGTCAGTTTTTTCTTCATTTGATTGACCTCCAACAATCATTATCCGTTTCACCGGAACATCCGGCGTCTGTTATTTGACCGCTCTTATGCAAAACATTCTGTCAGGCATATAGAACTGATCTTTTATGCCATACAGCCTGTCACCCGCTGATATGTCAGCATCCACGCTGCTGAATCCTGCCTTCTTAAGGACCTCAACATCCCATTCCGGTCTGTTCAGAGCACTCACCGACAGCATGTGATAGATGCTGTGACACTCTTCGACCATTGAATCCTCCACATTTCCGTGAGCAAGATTCTCTGCCTGATCATATTTGTGAAAGCCCTTGGCATATTCAGCGTCATAATTGAGAAGCACCCCTCCTGTTTTCAGTACACGATGCCACTCTGCGTAAGCTTCTGCCGGATGCGGCAGCGTCCAGGTGAGATTGCGTGAAATCACAGCGTCAAAATACCCGTCGGGAAAGTCAGGATGCTCTGCATCCATCACATAGAATTCTGCAGCTGCTGCATGATGTCTTCCGCAGAGCTGCTTTGCCTGTGAAATCATTTCCGGTGTCAGATCGATACCAGTCATACTGTAGCCCAGAGGCGCGAGTACCATCTCAAAGAATCCTGCTCCGCAGCCGACGTCCAGTATTCTGAGTCCTTCTCCTGCAGGGAGCCTCTCTGAAAGCTCGCTTCTCCACAGATCGGCCTTGTAGCTGTGTGCTTCATCATGTTTATGCTCAGAAAAAGAACCGGAGCGTTTGCTCCAGTATGATGTAACCGCTGCTTTGATGCTGCCGGATTCATTTTCAAACGGGATCTCAGATAATCTGCCCATACTATGCCCACTTTCCGATTGATTCTATTATTAGTTTAATGTAGTCAACTGCACGCGGCAAGCCGGGGTGGGGGATACTTAACATCAAAAAAATCGCAGGGCATGATCTTGCTCCCGGCAGGATCATCAAAGACCACATTCATGTTGGCGGGACAGAGATCCATGTGGCCCCGTGAAGAAATCGATTCGGATAAGACTGATGTGATCAATATCATGAAATATCTCGGCTTGCTGAAAGGCAGTCACAAGGAATATACTCATATACAGCTCATCGAGCATGAATGGCTCTCGCCTGCTACCGGATGCTGGTATCCTGAGTACCACGCAGGCGATTTGTTCCGCGCCGGAGATAAACTCGGAATGATCCGGGATTATTTTGGCAAAACGATTGCGGAAATCACAGCGGCAGAGTCAGGCATCATCATCCACCAGTGCGCGTCACTGAACATAGTAAAAGACGGGCCAATGATATCTTACGGAACTGTTAACAATGATTGAAACAAAAGAGTTATTTGAAGCAAACCGCACCTACTGGTCTCAGCGGTCGACGAGCTACTCAGATGTAAATAAGGAAGAACTTGCAGGCATCAGCCGCCACAACTGGGCATCGGTCCTGCACGAAGAGATCTGTTCGCACTTTCCGTCAAGATCTCCGGAAAGTATCCGCGTACTCGATATCGGCACGGGTCCGGGATTCTTTGCAATACTGCTTGCAGAGCTTGGATATTCTGTCACGGCAGTGGACGTTACCCCGGAGATGCTTGATGAGGCAAGAGAGAATGCAGGGGAACTGGCTCAAAGGATAGAATTCCGGGAGATGAACGCAGAGGATCTCTGCCTTCCGGATGATTCTTATGATGCAGTCGTATCCCGGAATCTCACATGGAATCTGCCATGGAATCTGCCGCATCCCGAAAAAGCATATTCGGAATGGCACAGGGTTTTGCGCCCGGACGGATTGCTTCTCAATTTTGATTCCAACTGGTACGGATATCTTTTTGATGAAACCGCGCGTCAGAATTACGAAGCGGATCGCGTCAGCAGCGCAGAGCTGGGTCTCGGAGACCAGAACGTAGGCGAAAACTTTGATGTCATGGAGGATATCGCACGAAGCATGCCTCTGTCCGATCTTTCAAGACCGGAATGGGACATCTCAGTTCTTTCCGGGTTGGGATTTACTGTTTCAGCTGATGAGGATATATGGAAAAAGGTCTGGACTATACAGGAGAAAACCAACTTCTCCTCGACTCCGATGTTTATGATATCTGCCACATCCCGTAAAGTATACATATAGCAGCAGTTTGAGGTCTGTACGAATGAAGAGCAAGATGAGAGGAAACCTGATGCTTATGACAACAGCCCTTATCTGGGGAACTGCTTTTGTTGCGCAGAAATCAGGTATGGATCTGGTGAGTCCGATCGCATTCAACGGGATCAGAACACTGATCGGCTCCTTCGCACTGATTCCGGTGATCCTTGTAATGGGGAGAAAAAGAAAAGATGAGCGCTCAGGCAAAACGCTCATCACCGGAGGGATCATCTGCGGGCTCGCCTTGTGTATTGCCGGGAACATCCAGCAGATCGGACTGTTTTATACCTCTGTTTCCCATTCCGGATTTATCACTTCACTTTATGTAGTCATTGTTCCGATCCTGGGGCTTTTTATTAAGAAGAGAATCACACCGGTCATGTGGTGCTGCGCAGCCGCCTCAGCGATAGGTCTGTATCTCCTCTGCATTCCGGCGAGCGGATTCGGA
>ONHU01000176.1 GCA_900317675.1 uncultured Eubacteriales bacterium | reverse complement strand
AGCTGCTCTTCCTGGCTGTCTACGATAGCCTTTCTGTGCTCGTCGCCGAACTTCTTGGCTGCTTCCTTCAGAAGGTTCTGGACATCCTCAGGATACTGGTTCCACTTTGTCAGAGAGAAGACCATGTTCTTGCACTCATACTTGTGGTTTGTGATGGTGAGGTACTTCTGGACATCAGCAAAGTTGTTCGCATAGATGTTGGAAACAGGGTTCTCCTGGCCATCGAATGTGCCCTGCTGAAGTGCAAGATACAGTTCGGAGAATGCCAGAGGAGAAGGAGAAGCGCCGAGTGCCTCGAAGATCGCGATGGTCATCTTGTCCTCAGGTGTACGGATCTTAAGACCTGCCAGATCTGCGGGAGTATTGATAGGCTTCTTGCTGTTGGTGACCTGTCTCAGGCCGTTCTCCCAGTATGCGATCTGGATCATGTTGCGGCTTTCAAAATCTGCAACGAGCTCTTCACCGATCTCACTGTCGAGAACTTTGTAAACGCTCTCATAGTCAGAGAACAGGAAAGGAAGTCCCAGAGCGTTGATCTTCGGGCAATAGTTAGCGATCTGTCCCTGAGGAAGCATCATAGCGTCGAGGGAACCCATCTCGACCATCTCAGCCATCTCAGCATTGGAGCCGAGCTGCTCAGCTGCATAGATATCAACCTTTACTTTTCCGCCGGACTGCTCGTTGACATACTTCGCAAAATTCTCAAGTGATACATGAATCAGGTTCGTGGTCGTATCAGAGTGGCCGATCTTGATCGTGTACTCTGCGTTTCCGCTGCCTGCGTCGGATGCTGTGTCTGCTGCCGCGTCGCCGGAAGCTGCCGCATCACCGGAGCCGCTGCTGCTGCTTGCGCTGCTGCCGCCGCCGCAAGCCATCAGAGAGATAGCCATGACAGCTGTCAACAAAGTTGCGATAATCCTTTTTTTCATCATTAAATCCTCCCTAATGATAAACTCGCGCTTCCGGTCTAAGGCCTGCTTTTCTTCGATCGGCTGCGCATCCCTTGTTCTTGCGCGTGATACATTCTATGTATAACATCCTACATTGCGCATTTTTATTGTATTCCCTTTTCTCCATACAGTCAATCCATTTTGCCATTGAAAAACCGATTTGGAGTATTCAACAAAATTTCACTGTTCAAAATAGTAATAATAACTACTTTCCGGAGCTGCGGATACCATTCGTCTCCCCGCATCCGGAGGCGGATCAACTGGCTCAACAGATCACTCTGCAGAATCTCTACATTATTAATAAAAGAAAGCGCGGCGCTGTTTTGCCCGATTCTCTTCCGACGCATCCAAACTGATGAGCCTTCGGATCCGTCCGCCGGTCCGATCAGGCCGGGTGTATCCCCTTATCTGAGCACTTGACATATTGCTGATACTTCAGGCCTGCACCCTAGTATCGTTTCCTAAATGAAGGAGGATTATATGATGAAAGATTTCAGTATCAGAGATCTTGAAAAACAATGCATCATGCTGAAGAAAGAGGTCATTTCGATGATCCACACAGCTAAGTCCGGACATCCCGGCGGATCACTCTCTGCGGCTGAGTTCGTAACGGCCTGCTATTTCAAAGAGATGACAGTTGATCCCAAGAATCCCAGATGGGAAGACAGAGACCGCTTCGTCCTTTCCAAAGGCCATGTCTGCCCCATCCAGTATGCGGCACTCGCAGAACTCGGTTTCTTTGACAAGAGCGTTCTCGCCACCCTCCGTAAAGAAGGATCCCCTCTTCAGGGACATCCCAGTATGAATAAGTGCCCCGGAATCGACATCTCCACAGGTTCCCTCGGACAGGGTCTTGCCTGCGCAGTAGGTATGGCGATCGCCGGCAAGGCTGACGGAAAGACCTACGACGTATACGCAGTCCTGGGCGACGGCGAGTGCGATGAAGGCGAGATCTGGGAAGCAGTAGGAACTGCACACAAGTATCAGCTTGACAATCTGATCATCTTCGTTGACGTCAACGGCCTTCAGCTTGACGGCACAACTGATGAGATTCTTCCTCACATTGACCTTGGAAAGAAATTCGAAGCTTTTGGCTGCGATGTCTATAATATTGACGGCCACAACATGGCAGAAATCGTTGAGACCATTGATAAGTGCAAAGCCAACAGGAACGGAAAGCCCAAATGCATCTGCGGCAAGACGATCAAGGGCAAAGGCGTTTCCTACATGGAGAACCAGCTCGGCTGGCACGGCGTAGCTCCTGCGTAGCTCCTAACGATGAAGAGTATAAGATTGCTATGGATGAGCTCGACGCTCAGCTCGCTGCATTAAACTGAACTGTCTCTCACCGCGATGACAGAGCAGCCAATGCTGTGAGCACCGCATCACTATTTCAAGGCTCACGTAGTGAGCCGCTGCGCCGCGTGCGGGTTGCCTGTAAGGCAACTTCTTCCTTTCCGCACGCGTGTGCATCATATAACTCAGCGGGGGATATCCCCCTGTGTTACCAATCAAGAAATCTGTTTTCAGATTAAATATGGAGGATAACTATGAGCGATCAATTAAAAGCGACCAGAGAAGGTTTTGGAGATGAGATCGTAGAGCTTGGAAAAGCCAATAAAAATATTTGTGTTGTAGATATCGATATCGGTAAGTCCTGTAAGACACAGGCTTTCAGGAAGGCCCTTCCCGCACAGTATTACAATGTAGGTATCGCTGAGCAGAACGGCGCCGGCGTCGCTGCCGGTATGGCGACCTGCGGAAAGATTCCTTTCGTAGTAACTTATGCAGTATTCGGTTCCGAGAGAATGCTTGAGATGATCCGCCAGGAGATCTGCTATCCGAAGCTGAATGTCAAGATCGCCTGCTCCCACGGCGGACTCACACCTGCTAACGACGGCGCTTCCCATCAGTGCGTAGAGGACCTCGGTGTTCTTCGTACAATTCCGAACATGACTGTGATCATGCCCGCTGACTACTATTCCGCAAGGAAGCTGGTCGCAGCAGCCGCAGCGTATGACGGACCTGTCTATCTCCGCTTTACAAGAGATGCTATCCCGGTGATCTATGATGACGCTACGCCTTTCGAGATCGGCAAAGCGCACATGGTAAAGGACGGCAAGGATGTCGCGATCATCGCTAACGGCGACACTGTCCGCC
>ONHU01000057.1 GCA_900317675.1 uncultured Eubacteriales bacterium | reverse complement strand
TTGATCGCCTCCTCAACACTTCCCATATGGATCTCTGTATGAGCGAGAATATTGTTCGGATAATCCTCATGGAGCAGCGGTGCGCCTTCCTCCATGGCTTCCTGCGCATCAAGAACAAACGGCAGTTCTTCATACTCTACGCTCTTCTCAAGCACACTCAGTGCCTGAGATGCTGCGACTTCATCTTCTGCTACAACGGCACCGATATCATCACCGTAGAAAAGAGGTCTGTCTGTCAGGATCAGCCGATCGCATATATCCTGATGGTGGGGATCTGTAGACCATGGGTGTCCTGCTGTCGGGAAATAGTGCTTTTCCTTCAGGTCAAAGCAAGTGAAAATCCTGACAACACCCGGAATCTTTTCTGCTTCAGACGTATCGATGCTTTTGACAATGCCATTGGCAACCGTAGAATGCAGCACCCGTATAACGAGCGCGCCCCTGTCGCACATGTCATCTGTATATTTGATGCGGCCCATGGCCTTGTCACGTGCGTCGTGTCTGGTGACTGGCTGTCCTATATATTTTTTGGACATGCTCATCCCTCCTTGTCACTTGTCATTGAGATAATGCTTATAGTGCTTATTCAGCTTCTTTTTCCTCCTCGTGTTCGTAAGCCAGAGAAGGATCAAAGTCAAGCTCTTCTTCGATATGCTCGATCACTGCTTCGTATTTTGCCGGATCTTTCGGGAGAAGAAGCTCCATGATAAGTCCTACGACAAATACTCCGGCAACCATATTTCCTGCGAAAATCTCTCCGATGATCGGCGGCAGATAGTCGAAGAATCCTTCGACCTGTGTTACTCCGACACCAAGACAGATCGCTGTCGCTGCGATAAGAGTATTTCTGTTGTTGAGCCCTGCGTCCATCATCATCTTGATACCCGCCATCATGATCGAACCGAACATGATAACAGTGCAGCCTCCGAGTACGCAGTCAGGCAGGGTTGTGAAGAAAGCGCCTATCGGCGGGAAAAGACCGCCGAGGATCATAGCCAGAGCACCGAACATGATGCAGAAACGGTTGACTACATGAGTCATGGCAATCAGTCCTACATTCTGGCTGAATGAAGTGATAGGCGAGCATCCGAACACACCGCCTGAAATAGCTGACATGAAACCGTCGCAACAGAGAGAGCCTGAGACTTCGCGTTCAGTAATGTCACGCCCCAGACCTCCTGTGCAGGCCGCTGTAGTATCGCCAATCGTTTCTACAGCTGAAACAATGAATACAAGACAGAATGAAACTATCGGGCCCGCCTCAAACTTAGGCCTGAAAGCGAAGAGCTGAGGAACGGAGAACACTCCCATTTCTCTGATCGTATCTCCCATAGCCCCGAAGTCTACCATTCCGAAAAAGATAGAAACTATATAACCTACGATGAGCCCAAGCAGTACGTACATCTGCTTGGCAACACCTTTCATTTTGATGTGAAAGACCAGCGCGGCAACCAGCGTGATGGTGGCAACGACCAGATTCTGCCATGATCCCATCGGATACGCGCCGGAATTACCGAATGAGGAAACGCCGACATTGAGAATGCTCAGTCCGATCGCGACTACAACACATGAAGAAAGCAGCGGAGAAATGATTTTTCTCCAGTAATGGGCTGTCAGTCCGAGAACTCCTTCAAATAATCCTCCCACTATGATAGCGCCGATCATGATGCCGTAGTCTCTGGAAGCAGCCGCCATGCAGGCTGCAAGGAATGTAAAGCTCAGACCCATTACGATTGGCAGACCTGAACCGATGCGCCACAGCGGATAAAGCTGCACCAGAGTTCCTATGCCGGCGATCAGCATGCAGTTCTGGATCAGTCTGGCCGTCTCGACTGCCGAGAACGGCTGCCCGTCATAAACTGCTACCGAAGCAATGATAATAAGAGGAGCAACGTTAGCCACAAACATTGCCAGTACATGCTGGAGACCAAACGGGATCGCTCTGCTTACAGGGACCCGTCCCTCAAGACGATACACATTTTCTACTCGTGATTCATGTTTTGAACCATTCTTCATTCCGCACCTCCATACTTTAGTGATCTATTCTCATCATCACTCTGGTAATAAAGTTGTCCCGAACCTCTTCAACGAGCTGGTCTATGATATTTATAGTTATCACCTGATCGCTGATTGCATACCCTTCGTCAAGCAATCCCTCTGATGTCTGCCGCATCTTTTCGAAAGTGTTATGGATCGTCTCATAAGATCCGCAGTGAAATCCTACGAGATAGTCAGCCGGCGGTATTACGCGGATTGTTTCTTTGTAATCACCTGCATCCTCAGGAGAGATCTTTACGGCAAATTTGCTTTCTTCACCATCGTACAGAACAAGGGTCGGATATATGTAAAAGAGTTCATCTGCAAAGACTTCCTCAAGCCCCCTTGTTTCAATGTAACTGATCTGCCCTTCCGAATATACAAATATCTGATCAGATTCAGCATACGGCATGTCGCTTCTGATAAGATTGAACCTGTCCTTTATCGCTCTTTCCATCTTCAGAAGCTTTTCGTATTTTTTCCTGTTTATTTCAAACCTTTCATTAAGGAATGTCTCTGCCTTCTGAGCATTTCTGCCCGGCATGAATTCACCGATCTCATCGAGAGAACAGTCAAGGTACCGCAGGAAACGGATCATTCCAAGTGAATAGATCTGATCATATCTGTATGTCCGCCATTTGTTCTCCGGATTTCTTATATCCGGAACCAGCAGTCCTTCCTTGTCATAATGGCGTAGAAGCTGAACGTTTACATCGAAGATTTTTGCCAGTTCACCAATCTTCCACGTCTTGTCATAGTAATTTTTCATTACCCGATCACCTTCTGCTTTTAGTTTGATTCTTTTATTGCATAAAGTCAATATATACGAAACTAAAACCTAAAATAGTTTTATGTTTCGAGTGGGTTATTCTGTAATAACTGATGCTGTGAGCACCGGAACTGATACCTCCATATAACGGTCATCTACGCAAAACGCCGGATCATGCCATGGCGCGTTGTCTTTGCCCGGCGTCCCGCTTCCGACCCAGTAGAGAAAGGACGGGATCTCGGTTCCCCAGACGGCAAAGTCCTCGGACGCGAGACTTGGAGCGCTGTCGGTAATATGTTCTTTTCCGACAGCTGCCTCTGCCGCTTTCAGTGCCAGACGGTACATTTCTTCCGAATTGTCCACTGCGGGGACCATATGTATGATCCTGATGTCGCATCCGCATTCATAAGCGGCGGCTGTATCTTCTGCAAGCCTTCTGAGCCTTTCCGTCATACGCTCGTGAGTATCATGATCGAATGATCTGATATACCCGGTGAGCAATGCTGTCTCCGGCGCGGAGCTTTCTGACATGCCGGCCGTCACACTGTTGAAAGTGCATATCGCCGGCTGGAAAGGATCGACATTTCTGCTTACGATCGTCTGGACGCTGCAGATAAGTGATCCTGCCGCTACGATTGGATCTACGCATTTGTGTGGCAGAGAGCCGTGTCCGGGTCTGCCTTTCAGGGTGATCCTGAAAACGCTCTTTTCTGACATCAGCGGACCTTTGTGTACGATCACATCGCCGCAGTCTGCTTCCGGTCTGTTATGGATCCCGAAAATCCGTGCCGGGCGCTGAGGGATTCTGTGAAGTATCCCGTGATCCAGCATCGCCCTGGCGCCGTGGGTTCCTTCCTCTGCAGGCTGGAAAATAAACAGCACATTGCACGGAAGTGTTTCTCTGACATTGCACAGATAGTGTACTGCACCGAGCATCGATGACATATGTGCATCATGCCCGCACAGATGCTGCAGTCCTTGTTCCGTCGGCACCGCGTCGATATCGGTCCGGAGTGCTGTGGTCTCTTCTGCGCCTGTATCCAGGAAGCAGACAAGGCCGGTATCCATCCCTGTATCTATGATGCTCACAGGATATCTTTCACAGACCTGTTTCAGATAAGCTGTCGTCTCTTTTTCTTCAAATGCCCTCTCCGGAATCGTGTGAAGGTATTTCCAGTGTTCGTTTGCCAGTGTAACTGCCTCATTCATGAGAGCAGCGTTGAATAATGACGTATCAAACATTTATCTATGTGTTATTTTATAAATCCGGCGCCTGAATGCGAGATCCTGTACAGTCCTCTTGGAGTGACTCTGAGTTCAGGGATTACAGTCAGGGCCATAAATGATAATGTGATGAATGGGTCAAAGTGATCTGATACACCCATTTCATATGCTTTGTCTTTCATCACTTTGAGTTTTTCGTTTACTTCTTTGAAATGTACATCCGTCATAAGTCCCATGATCGGAAGAGGAAGCGTCTCGAACACTTTACCGTTCTCGACTACTGTATATCCTCCCTGTACGCGCGCGATCTCGTTGACTGCGATCGCGATATCTTCGTCGTTATCACCTATTACGATGATGTTATGCGAGTCGTGTGAAACCGAAGACGCTATCGCGCCGCCGCGGATCCCGTAGCCCTTTGTAACAGCTACGCCGATCTTTCCGCTGTTCTTATGTCTCTCAACAGCAGCGATCTTAAGATATCCGTCATGTGGAACGAAGTTGTCAGTCTTATGGAAATGCTCGATGATATCATTGGTTACGATCTGTTTCGGCTCCATTCCGATAACATGAGTAACCGAAGATCTTATCGGAAGCGCGAAATCTTCAGGACCGACTTTGCCTATATTGACAGTGTGCTTGAGTGATGACGGACATTTTCTGACTTTGATCTCCGCATTTCTGTCAATGCGCTTACCTTTAAAGTAGACGTCAATTATGTTGAAGTCTTTCATGTTGTCGAATATGACAAGATCGGCCTGATATCCAGGAGAAATAGCGCCCAGATGCTTGAGTCCGTAGCATTTAGCGCTGTTGATCGTAGCCATCTTGATCGCTTTGAAAGGATCAAGACCAAGCTCAACAGATCTCCTGATATTGTAGACGATGTGTCCGTCTCTGAGGATGTCTTCGATGTGCTTGTCATCAGTGCAGAAACTGAAATGCTCTGTATCGATTCCGGTCCTGACAATGCCGCTGACGATGTCGTCGACATTGTGCGCAGCTGATCCCTCACGGATATGTACATGGATGCCGCGTCTGACTTCTTCCAGCGCATATTCGAAAGATGAAGCCTCATGATCTGTATCTACGCCCGCCATCTTGTAAGCGGAAAGCATTCTGTTAGGCAGGAACGGAGCATGACCGTCGATGACCAGATGATCGAACAGAGCAAACTTGGCAAACATTCTCGGATCGCCGTTGATTACCGCGTCATCATCCATTACCTCACCCAGTCCGAGGATCCTCGGATTGCCGATGAACGGATACATATCGTTCGCAGCGAACATGCAGCCGTTATCGTCTATATTAGTCGCCGGTACACACGACGGCAGCATTACAAAGACATTGGCAGGTGATTTTTCTGTCTGGTTGAGGATATAGTTGATCCCGTCCGCTCCCGATACGTTGCATGCTTCGTGCGGGTCAACGATGAATGTAGTGGTTCCGGAAGCAGCAGCAGTGGCTACCAGTTCGGCCGGGGCAACCATCGTCGACTCAAGATGCAGATGCGCGTCAATGAATCCCGGGGCGATATACGCGCCTTTGAGGTCTATTTCCTTCTTGCCCCGATATGACTTGGATACACCAAGTATGATCCCGTCCTTGACAGCTATTGCTGATTCGACGATCTCACCGGTAAAGACGTCAACTACCTTGCAGTTTTTGAAAACAAGGTCCGCTTTGACTTTGCCGAGCGTAGCGCCGGCAAGTTTTTTATATGTCTCATACTTCACGGCATTCTCCTTTCCATCTCCCCAGCTCAGCTGAAGAGAAAACTTGATTAATAAAGAAAGGCACGTTAAAGCGCCTTTCTCTGTTACACTTTATTCAGTTTTATCGGTCTTCTCGGAAGTACGGCAGACCGAGGCCTTCAGGTGGCTGATTCTCATGTCTGTTTCTGAGGCTGATCGCTATCAGCACTATGATGGTTACCACATACGGCAGTCCTTTATATATCTCTTTCATCGCGAAATTGGCTCCTGTAGGGATATACAGGTAGAGAATATAGAGTCCGCCGAACAGCATTGATTCCCATATTGCCCAGTTAGGACGCCAGATCGAGAAGATTACGAGAGCGATCGCGAGCCATCCTCTGTCACCGAATGCATCGTTTGACCATACACCGCTCGCGTAGTCGAGTACATAGTAGAGTCCTCCGATTCCTGCGATCATGCATCCTATACAGATTGAAAAGTACTTATACCTATTGATGTTGATACCTGCAGCATCTGCAGTAGCAGGGTTCTCGCCTACAGCTCTCAGCTCCAGTCCCGTGCGGGTCTTTTTGAGAGTGTATGCTGTGAAAATCGCTATTGCGATCGCTACATAAGTCATGAAGCTGTATGACAGGAGCAGTTTTCCGATCACTCCGGCCTTGCCGGCAAACGGAAGCGGTGTCTTGAAAGCCTTACTGGTAGCTGAAAGTGCGATAGAAGGTACTTCAGCGCCTGTCAGCTTGATGATGGAACCTCCGAAGAAGTTTCCGAGACCGACACCGAACGTCGTCATCGCAAGTCCTGTTACGTTCTGGTTCGCTCTGAGAGTAACTGTGAGGAAACAGAACAGCAGTCCCATCAGCAAGGATCCCAGCATACAGCATACTATTGGTATCAGAAGTCCTATGACCGGGTTGAAGGGCGAACCTGAATTTTCATAGAAGAACGCTCCTACTACACCGGATATAGCTCCGACATACATGACTCCCGGTATACCGAGGTTAAGGCTGCCGGATTTTTCGTTCAAAGTTTCGCCTACGCAGCCGAGCAGAAGCGGTACACTCTGCACGATCGCTCTTGGTATGAATGTTACCAGACTAAACATCAGCAGCCTCCTTTCCATGCGATTTACGGAAGTGCATCTGATAATTGATGAAGAACTCGCTTCCTATTACGAAGAACAGGATCACTCCTGTAAGAATATCTCCGAAGGAGTTGTTCAGCCCGAATGCAGTGGAGATCTCTGATCCGCCGCGGCTCATGAATACCATCAGAAGCCCTGAAAGTATCATGCCGATCGGGTTAAAGTGTGCCAGCCAGGCAACCATGACTCCGAGGAAGCCTCTTCCTGCTTCGAGTGTAGTTGTCATAGTGTGATCCGTTCCGGCAACCAGAAGCCATCCGGTAAGTCCGCAGATAAGTCCGCAGAGGATAAGTGTACGGACGATTACTTTTCCTACATTGATACCAACGTATCTCGCTGTGCTCTGGCTCTCGCCGACTACAGAAAGTTCATAGCCGTGTTTGCTGAACTTCAGATAGATATACATGAATATGGTCACAACTATTGAGATCAGTACAGGCAGCAGATACTGTTTGCCTGCAACAGTCGGGAGCCATCCGGCATTGGTGTTAGGATTGATGATACCGATCTTGCCGGAGCCTTTAGGCGACTCCCAGATGATGATGTAATATGCGACGATCTGAGTCGCTACATAGTTCATCATCAGAGTGAACAGTGTCTCGTTGGTATTCCACTTAGCCTTGCAGAACGCCGGTATGAAAGCCCACAGCGCGCCTGCAGCAAGCGAAGCTATCAGCGATACCAGGATCAGCATTCCGTTCGAAAGCTTATCATCGAGAGTGATCATGCAGGTAGCTGTCGCAAGTACACCTGCCATGACCTGGCCTCCGCCTCCGAGGTTCCAGAATTTCATCTTGAAAGCCGGAGCCAAGGCAACTGAGACCATCAGCAGAATAGACAGTTCCTTAAGAAGCGCCCATATCTTTCTCTCACTTCCGAATGATCCGTCGATCATTGAAGCATATACACTTATTGGATTAAGGTGGGTCGTAACAGTCGTGATGATAGCGCAGACAACAAGCGCGATCAGGATACTGCCGAGTCTGATTGCCCACTCATGCTTCTTGGAGATCTGTTTCCTTTTAGTGATATGGATCAATGGTTCTTTTTTCTGTTTATCCAATTGCTCCACCTCCCACCTTTGTCATGAGCAGTCCTACTTCATTCTTGTCTGCTGTCCTTCCATCGACGATACCGCTCACCTTGCCTCCGCACAGAACAAGTATGCGGTCGCTGAGCTCAAGCAATACGTCAAGGTCTTCACCGACGAATATTACGGCTACTCCGCGTTCCTTCTGCTGGTTGATAAGGTCGTAGATCGTATAGGATGCGTTGATATCAAGCCCTCTGACAGCGTAAGCAGACATGAGCACAGTAGGATTCATTGCGATCTCACGCCCGGTGTGACTACTTCGAGCTCATCGATAACTTTCTGAGCCAGGTCTCTTGGTGTCTTTCTGTCAGTAAATCCTGCGAGGCTGCCCTTTCTTCTGAAAGACCTCAGCATCATGTTGTCCGCAAGATTCATGTTTGCTACAAGTCCCATACCAAGCCTGTCCTCAGGAACGAACGCGAGCGAAACTCCTTTGGTGTCGATCTCCAGAGGATCCATGCCTACAAGGTTCGTCTCTGTTCCGTCATCCTCAACGTAGAGAATCTCTCCATGGTCGATCGGCTGGAGTCCCGCTATAGCTTCCAGAAGTTCTTTCTGTCCGCATCCGGATATTCCGGCGATACCGAGAACCTCTCCGGTATTGGCAGTGAAGGACACGTTATCTAGTTTTGTAATGCCGTCTTCTGTCTTTACCGTAAGATCTTTGATCTCCAGTCTTGGTTTTACGTTCTTAGGCTCAGGCCTGTCTATGTTAAGTTGGACCTCACGCCCGACCATCATGTTGGTCATCTCCTGAGCGTTGGTCTCCTTTGTTATCAGTGTTCCGATGTACTCGCCCTTACGGAGTATGGCGACTTTATCCGATATTTCTTCTACCTCATGCAGCTTGTGTGTGATAATAACGACAGTCTTGCCGTCAGCTCTCATGTTGCGTAATACATTGAAAAGCTTTTCTGTTTCCTGCGGAGTCAGAACTGCGGTAGGTTCGTCAAGGATAAGGATATCAGCGCCTTTGTAGAGAACCTTGACAATTTCTACTGTCTGCTTCTGAGATACAGACATATCGTAGACTTTCTGGTCAGGATCCACATCGAATCCGTAAGCATCGCATATTTCACGGATTTTCTTCGATGCCGATTCCATATCAAGTTTGCTCCATCTAGGCACTTTTTTGCCTTCGTGCTCACCGATGCCCAGAACAATATTCTGCGCGGCAGTAAAGACATTGACCAGCTTAAAATGCTGATGGATCATTCCGATTCCGTAGTCATATGCATCTTTCGGAGAAGAAATCTGCACAGGTTTACCATCGATAAAGATCTCACCTTCATCAGGATAATAGATTCCTGAAAGCATGTTCATCAATGTGGTCTTTCCTGACCCGTTCTCACCGAGAAGAGAAAGAATTTCTCCCCTGTAGATGTCAAGGTCGACATTTTTGTTGGCCACGATCGATCCGAATGTTTTTGTAATGTTTCTCATCGAAACCGCGGGTGTTCTGCTGTCTTGCAAAATAATCTCCCCTTTCCGATATCGAATCTGTTTTTTATAATTTGACCGGTCCCTCATTGCGGGGGACCGGTCAGTAGTATTTAACCTTTTATCCAGTTATAGCGGTTTAACCGAAGTTAGTATCGAGCAGGTTGATTCCATCGATCTGGATATCGAAGTATGGAGCTGATCTGAATTCGGATTCATGGAAGTATCCGTCAGAGATTACCTCTGTCTCATGCTCATAAGCCTCATCAGCTTCTACGTCAGCCAGATATGAATCAAGATGTTTGCCCTCTACAGTGAATGTGCTTGTGTCGAATACGTGGATTGAGCCATCCTTAAGGCCTGCCTCAACTTCTTCGAGCTTAGCAGCTGTGCCTTCAGCAGCAACATCCTCGTTGAGCTCTGTCAGCTGTACAGAATCTGTGTCGAGTGTTCCTGTCCAGTTAGTATCAATTGCCTCTCCATTCTGAACTGCAGCGATTGCATATTCATAGAACGGTGACCAGTTGATCTTGGATGAAATGATGTAAGTGTTAGGAGCAGCGCTCTTTGTGGATCCATTGTAGGATACATCAGGAATACCTGCTTCTTCACAAGCTGTAGGAGCTCCCATGGAGTCAGCGTGCTGTGAAATGAGATCGCATCCGCCCTGGATCAGCTTGTTAGCGCCTTCCTTCTCAGCTGTTTCATCATACCATGAACCAGTGAATGTAACGTCCATTGTGACATCCGGGCATACGCTCTTAGCTCCGAGATAGAATGATGTGTATCCGGAAACTACCTCTGCGTATGTGAATGCGCCTACATAACCCATCTTAGGTGTATCACCCTTGAGGTTGCCTGCTTCTTTGATCTCGTTGAGCTTCATTCCTGCAGCAACACCTGCAAGGTAACGGCCTTCATAGATCGAAGCAAATGCGTTGTGATAGTTGTCAACTCCGGCAACGAGAGCGTTATCACCGGTGCAGCTTACGAACTGCACATCAGGATTGTCTTTTGCTGCCTGGAGCATGAATCCCTGATGACCAAACGAGTCTGAGAAGATCAGCTTGCAGCCGTCATCTACCATCTCGCCTGCTGCATCGTAGCATTCCTGGCCTTCAGGAACGTTCTTCTTGATGACAGCCTCAACTCCCATCTTGTCGCAGGATTCCTGGAATGAAGCAAGGAAGTTGTTGTCATATGTGGAGTTCTCGTCGTGAAGAGTGATCAGGCCGACTTTCATCTTGCCTTCTGCTTCACCAGAGTCTCCTCCGTCTGAACTTCCGCCGCCGCATGCTGCCAGCATTGGCATCATGACCATGGCCAGACAAATCATTAAAGCAATTAATCTTTTCTTCATATAATCATCCTCCCTGTTTAAATACAGAAGCTCACATCTGCGATGGATATAATTATCCTATCCTATCAGCAGACACAATTAATGATAGCTTAATTTTACCCTTATTCTATCTTAATGACAATATAAAATCGCAAAATATAATACGATTTTAGGTTTGGTTATTTCCCCTTAAGTTGACCGTCCGCTTCCTTGATTGTAGAATAATACCGATCAGATCAGGGATATGATCGGGGGGGTCAGCAAAGCCATGAACATCGCTATCATTCTGGAAGCAGCGGGGAACAGCACCCGTTACGGCAGCAACAAATTACTTCATATCATGGAGGACGGCCGGCCTATGATCTGCCGGATCCTCAAAGCGGCCGGATCTCAGACTGTTTTCCGCAAAATACTGGTGACACAGTACGATGAAGCCGCAAGAATGGCTGTTGGTTTTGATGTTGTTATGAATAATGAGCCGGAGCTGGGGATATCTCACTCAATGCAGCTGGGTATTGAAGCTGCAGGAAACGCGGATGCGTATATGTTCTGTGTCTGTGACCAGCCATGGCTCACTTCAGCTACCATCAAAAAGCTTCTGGATACTTTTGAGACCTGCGGCCGGGGGATCGTCTCTCTGTCATGGAACGGCAGGATGTCCAATCCCAAGATCTTTTCATCCCGCTACCGGGATGAACTTATGAATCTCTCCGGTGATACGGGCGGAAGACAGATCATAGCATCTCATTCAGACGATCTGCTCCTCGTGGAGGCAGCAGACGAAATAGAAACGATAGATATAGACACCAATGAATCTCTGGAATTACAAAGGCGAACAGAATAACATAACCGAGGCGCTTCAGCTCAGGATACCTCCGCATGCCGTGATCAGTCTGACCGGGGCCGGCGGCAAAACATCTCTGATGACAGCCTGGGCGCGCGAGCTTGCTTCTCAGGGCAGACACACCGTGATAACCACAACGACCCATCTGCAGCATCCTCTTCATTTTAAAGATCAGTCTGAAAGTCCGTATAGAGGGATACCCGTATTGTTTCCCGAAGACTTCACGAAAAACGGATCGCCCGATACGGAAGCGGCCGCTGAGAAACTCGAAGAGCTCCTTGCCGAGCACGGTACAGCCATGGTCGTGTCAGCGGATCCTGCCAGACCGGAAAAGCTGATGCAGCCTGCCACGGAAATCATGGAACGCGTTTTCCGCACTGCTGACGCGGTACTGATCGAAGCGGACGGCTCACGCCGGAAGCCGTTCAAATGGCCGATGCCGTGGGAGCCTGTTGTTTCGGATAAAACGGACATCACGGTATGTGTGGCCGGTCTTTCTGCGCTCGGGCATCCGATGCAGGAAGCAATGTATGGTACGGACCTTCTCCCGGAGGATCTCAGAAGGGACATCGTTGATGAGCAGCTTATGAGTACGGTCCTCGCTTCGCCTGACGGAGGCCAGAAGGGCTCGCGCGGCGAATTCAGAGTCTTTCTGAACCAGGCGGATAACGAAGCTCTTTTCAGGTCTGCATACCGCATCCGGCAGATACTCGGGGTCTATGGAATCAGGAGCGCATGGGGCTCGCTGATCTGAAAGAAAAAGCAAAAGCCGCGCATATCCGGCAGCTGACTGCTGCCGGATATGCGCGGCTTTTTTAATTGTTATCATATAGCTGTGTTCTGTATTATCAGAATCCAAGTACCTTGCGGAGCTTTTCCATGTCAGGTTCGAGACTGATCGGTTCGCCGGCTGCTTTGATGCCGTTGGCTGTATCCTTCAGTCCGTTGCCGGAAATGATGACTGCTACGCTCGCGTCAGCAGGGATCACCCCCTCGCTGCAGAGTTTTGACAGACCGGCCATACCGGTAACACCCGCCGGCTCGCCGAATACTCCGCATTCTCTGCCGGTGACTCTCATAGCCTCAAGGATCTCGTCATCTGTGACCTCAACAGGTATCCCCTTTGACTCAACGATAGCGTTGATGGCCTTATCAGGATTGCGAGGCACACCTACTGAGATCGAGTCTGCGATGGTGTTCTCTTCCATCGGTTCCCAAGGTTCTCCTGTGCGTGCTGCTCTGTTGATCGGGCATGTATTCACTGACTGAACGGATATGAGCTTAGGAAGTCTGTCAATGAATCCTGCGTTGTACAGGTCTTTGAATCCCTTCCATACGCCTGCGATAGTGCATCCGTCTCCTGTTGAGAGCGCGACATAGTCAGGCACCTTCCATCCGAGCTGCTCTGCTATTTCAAGAGCAACTGTCTTTTTCCCTTCCATCAGATACGGATTGATAGCGGCATTTCTGTTATACCAGCCATATTCATCGATTGCCTGTTTTGAAAGCTCAAAGGTATCCTCATAGTTGCCTTTGACTGAGATTACCTTCGCTCCGAAGATAAGAAGCTGAGCAACCTTGCCGATCGGAGCTCTCTGCGGGACGAATATGTAGGTCTTGAGTCCTGCTGCGGCTGAATTGCCTGCAAGCGAACTTGCTGCATTACCTGTCGATGAGCATGCGATCGTGTCATAACCTGCTTCGATTGCTTTGGCAACTCCCATCGAGCTGGCTCTGTCCTTAAGCGAAGCGGTAGGATTCAGTCCGTCATCCTTAAGATAGAGCTTGCGGATACCGAGTTTTTCTGCCATACGCGGCTCTTCGTAGAGAGGCGACCAGCCTACTCTCAGAGGAGGCTGCTTTGTGTCTTCCTCGACCGGGAGAAACGGACGATAGCGCCACATGGTGTAGTTGTCGCTGGCGGAAATGCTCTCCGGGCTGGAGACCGATCTTATGTAATCATAGTCATATACAACATCGAGTATGCCGCCGCATTCGCATGTCGTAGCATCAGGAAGAGCTTCATACTCCTTCCCGCATTTTATGCATCTGAGGCATTTTACGTTTTTCATTATTTGATCCTCCGATTAATCCTGCCGGACTTTAACTGATTAACAAATGTTCCGGATCTGATCAGCGTTATCAGATCTGCTTACTGAGAACCTCAGTAGTGTGCATCCAGTTCTTTCTCATGCACTCCTTCGCCTTTTCAAGGTCACGTTCTTCAAACGCTTTGATGATTGCCTTGTGTTCATTGATCAGCTCATCCATACCGCTCACCTTACCGAAGTATATGTTTTCTATCCTTGCAGCGTGACCGCTGAGAGTCTCACAGAAGGAAGTCAGAAAATCATTGCCCGCCAGCCTGATGATGATTTTGTGAAACTCATTATCCCAGAAACGGCATCCCCTGATATCACGCTCTGAGTAAGCCTTTTTGAAATTATCATTGGCTTCTCTGAGCAAGCGTAAGGTGTCATCGGTGATCTTGTCAAAAGCAAATTCGACCGCTGTCGCGTGGATCTCCGCCAGCATTTTATATGTCTGCGGAACGTCCACAACATCGACTTCGCTGATACGGCTTTCCTTGCCCGGCCGTACATCGACAAGTTTCTGCTCGGCAAGCATCTGGATCGCTTCTCTGACAGGAGTCCTGCTGACGGAAAAATGCTGCGAGATCTCGCTGTCGAGGATCTTTTCCCCTGGCTGGAGAGTCCCGTCGATTATCCACTCTCTCAGAGCTTCATAGACTCGTATTTTGGCACTTTTCGGCGCTTCATAGGCAGCCTGCTTTGGGATTGGCATCGATTACCTCCGTCGGTGATGCATACTGAAAAAACTGATAAGTATCGGCAAGGGAGCCTTCGCCGCCGCGTCAGCTCCCTTGAATAATGTCCGAATAATATTAGATCCTAGAGATTCTTGAGGAGGCCTGTAGCATCGTTGAACTCGTTGATGAGCTCATCGATCTTAGCTCTCTCTTTTCTGAGTGCGCCCCATGTATTAGCTTCGTCATACCAAAGTGCGTTCAGCTCTTCGCTTGTCTTGCCCTGCTGCTCAACCCATGTGTAGTACTTGAGGTTGTGGATCCTCTTGCGGTCTGTGTAGCGGAGCTCGATCATATTGTCAGCCTTCTCATCGAGGATGTGCTTGTTATAGTGGAGAGCAGCCTTCTCATGAGTGTACTCGCCCTGCTCGTCCTGAAGCTCTTTGATTCTGGACTGATACATAACTGCAGAGTCTGTCATTACAGTTGCCAGTACATCGTCCTCTGTCAGTTCATAGTACTTAGCCATCTTGATGCAGCAGAGCATGTTGGCTATGCCGCTGATGCCAAAGTATCCGAGGAGATCAACGAGCTGCGGGTCAACTCCCTGCTCCTTGAGGTACTCGCGTCCGACAGGCTCATTGAAGAGTCTGAGGATGTTCTGGGAGTCTTCATCATCGATGTCGATGACCATGTCGGTATTCTTGACATTGTGGATCCATGGAACGTGCTTGTCGCCGATACCTTCGATCCTGTGAGCGCCGAATCCGTTGTCGAGGAGTGTCGGGCACTGGAGAGCTTCACCAACTGCAAGCTTAGCTGTAGGATAGAGCTCTTTGAGTCTGTCTCCGGATGCCATTGTTCCTGCGGAACCCGATGTGAATGCCATACCTGCAAGTCTTCCGTTTTCGCCCTTGATTTCTTCGAATGCTTCAGCGATCGCATTACCGGTAACATTGTAATGCCACATGTAGTTGCCCATCTGCTCGAACTGGTTGAGGATCCATACGTCTTCTCTTGTTGCTCTCAGTTCGTGAGTCTTGTCGAAGATTTCCTTAACGTTGGACTCTGTTCCAGGTGTAGCGATTACTTCGCTTGCAACGGACTTGAGCCAGTCAAATCTTTCCTTGCTCATTCCTTCAGGAAGGATAGCAACTGAGTAAACTCCGAGGAGCTTGCTGTCAAACGCACCGCCTCTGCAGTAGTTACCTGTTGAAGGCCATACTGCTTTGTGATAGCCGGTATCGAACTGACCTGTTACCAGTTCAGGAACGAGGCATCCGTAAGATGCTCCTACTTTGTGGCAGCCTGTAGGGAACCACTTACCGATCATGCAGATGATGCGGCACTTAACGCCTGTGAGCTCAGGCGGGAGTACGATGTAGTTAGGACCGTGGAAGAGTCCGCCGGATTCCTTCTGCTCATTCTTCCATGTGATACGGAAGAGGTTGACCGGATCGAAATCCCAGAGACCTACCTTGGTCAGCTTGTCGAGGATCTTCTGAGGGATCTTCTCCGGATGCATCTGCTGCTCGATAGTCGGCAGAATGATGTTCTGCTGTTTAGCGCGCTCGATATTGTTCTTTAGTCCCTTTTCATAAATAGTTAAATCAAGCATTTCGTACCTCCGTTTTTAATCAACAGCTATATTAATAAATTATCTCAGCGATATATTGCATTTCGTATATTTGCATAATATCAAATCGTTTTAGCTTTGTCAACGCAGCAAGTATGTACTTATTTGTTTTTCTTGTGATTTTTCCGATCCGGTCGATCAACTGCCCTCCTTTCGTATTTTTTACCAGTTTTTTGTACAAGAACTCTACTGTTTTATATACTGTTTACAAACACCCCGCGTCTCCTGCGATATGAGGTGTTTTTTCGCAGCTTACATCCTGTCCTCTACTTTATCTTATCCGTATGCCCGCTGTCCTGTGAGGCAACACCGGTCACTCTGAGCACGTCTCCTTCTACTGTGAATCTTATATCCCAGTCCGCAAACGACATACCGTATGCATGACCGGGCTTCTTATTGTATGCCCCCCTCGGATCGCCTTCGAGCGCGCTGATGAGGCCTTCCCTTTTTTCCTGAGATATTCTCTTGAGAAGATCTTCAGGAAAGTCGACCTTCAGTCTCGTGTATCCGATCGCATCCGTGAAGCCTCCGGATGCCTCGGGATGACTGTCAGTGTAAGGAATATACGGCTTGATATCGTAGACAGGAGTGCCGTCCATCATATCAGCTCCCGAGACAATGAGAGCAAGTTCTTCTGATGTGTCTCCTATTCCGGCTGTGCTGCTGACCCGTTTGCCTCCATGCTCTATGCCTGCAAGCTTTACGCATGATATAGCCAGTGAGTTGGGACGGTACGGCGAGCGCGTTGCCCATACGCCTTTGCGGACATTGCCTCCGAGCCACGGAGGTCTTACCGTCGGATACCACTGGGGAGGATCCGCCTCCATATCCAGCCGGCTCTCGCTGAATCCCCAGATCAGCCACAGATGAGTGAAATCCTCTATCCCCTTCAGCGCGCTTCCGCTGCGGAATGGGGGCTCGATCACTACAGCCTGCTCCAGTCCGCTTACCAGTCCGCTCTGGCGCGGGATACCGAATTTCTCATTGTAGTCCGAGCGCACATAAGCGATCGGCCTGATGGTATATTCATCCATACGTGTTTACCTGCTTTTTTTGTCTGTGATAAAGGCCATCCTGCAGTATTATCTGCAGCATGGCCTTTTGTTTGCTGTAATACAGCATCAGTTTATAAATTCATTGTAAATGACTCTGGTAGATTTTTCAAAATCCTCATCCTCGACGCCCACGATCACATTGATCTCATTGGTTCCCTGGTTGAGCATGCGGATATTGATGCCTGAATCAGCAAGCGCGGAGCATATCCTTGCAGCGACGCCGAGCGACCTGTGCATCCTGAGTCCTACGACTGCAATCAGAGCGATATTATCCTCGACCGTGATATCGTCAGGCTTGAGCTGATGCCTGAATTCAGCAAGGATGTCATCGAGCTTGTCTTCCAGTTCACTGCTCTCAATGACCATGGAGAGCGAGTCGATACCCGTAGGTATGTGATCGAAGTTGACATGCTGGTCCTCAATGATCGCCAGAGCTCTTCTTACAAAACCGATCTCCTTGTTCATCATGTTCTTGTATATAGAGATAACGGTGAACCCCTTCTTGCCTGCGATACCGCTGATGATCTCCGGACTCTTGTCATCTCCGTTTTTGCTTATGATAGTTCCCGGTTCCTCAGGCGCATTGGTGTTTCTGATATTGATAGGGATATCAGACATTCTGGCAGGGAAAACAGCATCCTCATGCAGTACGCTGGCGCCCATATATGAAAGCTCTCTGAGTTCCATA
>ONHU01000041.1 GCA_900317675.1 uncultured Eubacteriales bacterium | reverse complement strand
CCAGAAACTCAAGAGCGGCACAACATACTATGTACAGGTCAGAGAGGTCCGGACAGTAGGAGGCAAGAACTACATCGGCAACATCTCATGCCCGGTAGCAGTTAAAGTCAGATAAACCTGAAACTTGCACTGTCGCTTAAGGGAAAAACAAGACAGGAAGACGAAATTAAAAATTTCGTCTTCCTGTTTTATTGGCTGAAAGTATTCGCAGCAGAACTTCACACCTGATCTAAGACATATAAAGGAGTGTAATGAGGCGCAAAAAAAGAGCAGGTAAAGCGATGATATGGGTTTACAATCCGCAATCACAAAAAACCCTAATATTATTTAATCTGCAAACAATTATGTTTTTCTATTCAGAAACATATATTATATAATAAAATTAGAATAATGCTTTTAAACAATCACTGCTTAGTTTATATACAGAGGTACTGTCATGAAAAAGAATGTCAAAAAATACAGAATAAGCAGAGTTGTTTTTACGATGCTGCTGTCCGTCTCAATGATTATTACTTTCATTCCTGTATCTGCTTATGCTGAGTCCGATAATACGACCGGTGCTGAAAATACAGTCGGCCAGACAGAAGACGAGAGCCTGCCGGAGAAGGAGGACATTAACACAGAAAATGATTCATCTGACGGGATGAACATTGATTTTACATATGAATATGAGCCTGAAGATATATATCCTACTGTTGAAGTGGATGACAGTGATGAACTGCTGATGCAGTTTCTGGAGAACAAAGCCAGAGTAGATATCAGCAATGCTCCGACTGAAGACGGATCTCAGAGACAAAAGTATTATCAACCACGCAAGAGCAATCTCACAGGGCCTGAGCTGAAGATGTATAATATTCTTGCTCCTAAGCTGGAGGCGGTAGCTTCAGGAGAGATAGAATCAACAGACTTCAGAATACCGGTCCGCGAAGTATTCGGAGATAAACTGGAATACTCAGCGGAGGATCTCGGTTATGATACCCTGTCCGGGCACGTCAGCGAAGCTGTGGATGATTTCTATGATATTTTCTATTATGATTACGGCGAGCTGATCAATGCTCTTCTTATAGACATGCCATACGATCTGTACTGGTTTGATAAGACTAAGGGAATAAGTATAGATCGCGGAGGAGCTATTGGGTGCAGAAAATCCGAGGAGACAGGGGAATACGTTATAGCCTTCATGGATGAAGATCCGCAGTTAAAATTCGAATTATATGTTTCTTCAGATTACAGCGTGACCGGAGACAGAAGAACTTCTGATGTAGATACATCAAAGACGAAAAAAGCGGCGGCCTTCGCGGATAATACTGCAGATATAATACTGGCGTATGAGAATGACAGCGACATAGATAAGCTGAAAGCATATAAGCAGGAAATATGCGACGCGGTTGAGTTCAATTATGCTGCAGTAGCAGAGAATGTTCCGTACGGCGACCCATGGCAGCTGATATGGGTATTCGATAATGATGACAGCACGAATGTAGTGTGCGAGGGCTATTCTAAAGCATTCCAGTTTCTGTGCAATCTGACAGAATTTGACAGTTCAAAGATAGACTGCTACCGTGTGACCGGTAAAATGGGCGGAGGTACAGGAGAAGGAAATCATATGTGGAATGTTCTGCATATGAATGATGATAACAATTATCTTGTAGATATAACAAACTGCGACCAGGGAACTATAGGTTACCCGGACTTGCTTTTCATGAAAAAGCCTCTTGATGAAGCTGTAACCGGCTATGATTATAGCTTTGACGTTCTCTATGAGACGATCAGCTATAAATATGATGAATATACCAAAAGTTTGTACAGCGAAGATGAGCTGATTCTGGCAGATAAGGACTATGAGTCCGGGACCGAAGTTGAATGGACGGAACCGGAATACGTGTGGGCAGAAGACAACAGCACTGTAACTGCCAGGAGAGTCTGCGTAAACGATGCAAGTCAGGTCGAGGAAGAGACAGTCAGTACGACGAATGAAGAAACGGCCCCTGCGGCGTGTGAGACCGGCAGCGTAACGAGATTTACCGCAGAATTCAGGAATGAAGCATTTACTAAGCAGTTTAAGGATGTCACAAATAACGATGCGCTCGGTCATGACTGGGGTGAGTGGATCACAGATAAGGATGCAACTGATGAAGAAGAAGGGCATCAGCACAGAGTCTGCAGCAGAGACGCGAGTCATACCGAAGAGAAAACTTTACCTAAGACGCATTCACATTCAATGCAGAAGGTTGCGCTGAAGAAAGCCACAGCTTCTGCTGCCGGGAATATCGCATACTGGAAGTGCACAGACTGCGGAAAGTTTTTCAGCGATGCAGACGGACAGAACGAGATCACTAAGGAACAGACTGTTATTCCTAAGGTCACAGCACCAGCCGGCAAGGTGACGATCCTTAATACAATAGCGGATACCGCAGCTAAGACCAACGATGTCATCTGGGACAAATCAAAGGTCACAGGAGCGACAGGCTACATTGTCGAGTGGAGAGCGCGCGGAGCCACAAAATGGGTAAGCGCAAAGGTCGGCAACGTCACTCGCGGGGTCACGAACGGACTGACAGTCGGTAATCTGTATGAGATCAGGGTAACCCCGTACAAGGCAGCGACAGCAAAAACAGCTGAGGTAAAGGGAACACCTTCAGCCATAGTATACAGATACTTCTACACAGCGCAGAAGATCACCCTTACATCCAGCAGCAAGGGAACCTTCAAGATGAGCTGGGCAAAAGATACAAAAGCTACAAGCTATCAGGTGCTGTATACAACGAACAAAAACGGAGCGGAAGCAGCTCAGAATATCAAGACTGCAAGCAAGACAGCAACAAGCATCACGGTCAAAGATATCAAGGTAGACGGAAAAACTCAGGCGCTGAAGAGCGGAACGACCTATTATGTGCAGATCAGAGAAGTACGCACAGTAGATGGTATCAACTACATCGGCAATATCTCAAACCCGATGGCTGTCAAAGTCAAATAAAAGTATGATTATTATAAGATGAGGAAAGAAAACAGGGCAGGATCGTAAGATCCTGCCCTGTAATTTGTCAGTGATTATGTTAAGACGGAAAGGTGTCTTTTATTCAGCTGCTCCGGATGAATTGAAGGTCTTGGTAACGACTACTTCATCCCCGTATGTGTAGTTGACTATAATCTGAACACCTTCGATCTTGGACTCATCTTCAAGCTGCTTGCAGAGACTTGCGAATGTATCTCCGGTGCTTTCGAGTGCGGATGTAAGCTGCTCTACCATCATATCACTCTTAACGACTTCCTCAGTAACTCCGTCAAGACCTGAAAGATCATAGGTATATATTACATCATTTCCCTTGAAATCAACGGTAAGACCGGAAGAATCAGCAGCCTTCTGGACTTCTTCCATTGCGTCCTTATCCTTGCTTACGTATTCTTCGATCGTTTTAGGAGAGCTGCTGCATGCGGATGCCATAATTGACATCATCATTACAAAACTCATTAGCAGTGCTATCAGACCCTTCTTTTTCATGTGTTTCCTCCTTAAGAATAAAATACAGTTATACTATCAATTGTCTCCGCCGCCAAGCAGGGTGTCGAGTATACCGCTTGCGGAAGGCTTATTGGAAGTGCCGTCATCATTCGTAATGGCACTGCTGCCTGAATTGCTGTTTCCGGAATTGCTGTTGCTGCTGTTTCCGGAATTGTTATTGCTGTTCAGGCTGCTGTCTTCATCATAGCCATAGCCATTATTATTGTTATTATTATTGTTGCTGCGGTTATAGCTGTTATCGCTGTCGTTATTATTGTTACTGTTATAACTGTTGTTTCTGGCGTTTTCAGCTTCTTTTCTGGCAGCTTCGAGTTCTTTCTGAGTCCGTGTCTTGACCTTTGCTATATTCTCATTGAACTCGGTTACTATATCGTAAACATCTTTACGGGTCGAAGCTGATTCGAGCTTGGTTCTTGCCTCGTCGATATACCCCTGGATCTCTGTCGATTCAGGTGTATCATACTCAGATAATTTAACAGAATCGACGAACTTGTCAGCATCCTTGACTGCTAGCTTTCCGTCCAGGACTCTGTAACCATATGCGCCTCCGACAGCAGATGCTATCATCAGTATAAGAACTATTATGATCTTAGCGCCTACACCGCCTTTTTTATTATTCATTTCTTTATCTCCTGTCTCAAGTAATAAGCAATACAACACAAATTATAACATACCGCAGACTAAATAATGCTATAATATTATTCCAGAGGAGCCAAAAATGAAAATAAACAGCATTATTCTTGAAAATTTCCGTAATTACAGAAACCTTGAGCTGCGTTTTGATGAGAGCCGAAACATCATTGTCGGCGAAAACGCACAGGGTAAAACGAACCTTGTGGAAGCTATATATCTGACAGCTTTCGCGAGGTCTTTCCGTACCGGCAATTCAGCTGATCTGATCAGGTTCGGTGAAAGCAGCGCAAGAGTCAGTACAGACATAACAAGCGAAGATATTGATAAAAATATTAATATTGTTATAAGATCTGACGGAAAAAAGATGATAAAAAAGGATGGAAAAGCTATAAGCAAGACCACCGAGCTCCTCAATAATGTTGTCGTTATCATTTTTTCTCCTGACGATCTGAGGATCATCAAGGACAGTCCTGACAGACGCAGATCTTTCATCAACCGTGAATTGTCGCAGATGAGACCGAGATACTATGAGCAGCTGCGCAGATACAACGATGCCCTCAAGCAGAAAAACGCGCTGCTCAAAGGCTACTTTAATATAAAGAAAAAGACCTTCACACGCGCGGATAATATTACTCTGAACGATTTAGGCAGAAATAATGCGGCATCCGGAGGGCTGGAAGGAATGGCGCCGGGCGAAGGGGACAGGAGCCGTTTTGACAACAGCCGCAGATATAACGAAGAACTGCTGGATATCTTTGATCATCAGCTTGCGGATGCAGGGTATGAGATCATCAGATACAGGATGGAGTTTACCGATATGCTCTCTGCTGAAGCCGGAGAGATAATGAGAAAGATCTCGGGAGGAAGAGAGGACCTTAAGATAGAGTACAAGACAGCCTGTGATTTCATCACAGCGCCTGAGGGCAGAGAGATACTCTACAAGCAGATCTATCATAACAGAGACAGAGATATCTATAACGGAAGCGCGAGCCTCGGTCCGCACAGGGATGATCTGGAGTTTTTCATTAACGGAAAGGATGCGAAAAAATACGGATCGCAGGGGCAGCAGAGGACGATAGCTCTCTCTCTCAAACTTGCCGAGATCAGAATAGCGAGGCAGCTTCTCGATGAATCGCCGGTACTTCTCCTCGATGATGTACTTTCGGAGCTTGATCTCGACAGACAGAGATTCCTTGTGAGCGAAATAGATGATGTGCAGCTCTTCATCACATCCGCAGAACTCAATGAAGAGGTCATCAAAGACCTCCGCGGCGGGACCCTTTTCAGGATAGAAGACGGCACAGTAACGAGAGTGGATAAGTATTGATGATCACAGATCTTCGATGACTGTATTCATCCATTTCTTCGACTTGTAGCGCCGGGTCAGTATGACGGCTTTGACCAGAGATTCTGTCCTTGTCATAAGCAGCGCGAGATGAATTGGCAGGTGCCACACGAGAGCGGAAATAAAAGCCAGCGGCACGGCTATAAGCCAGATGGTTCCGCATTCGGTGAACATCGTAAAGCGGGTGTCGCCTCCGGCTCTGAGGACACCGGCGATCAGAACGCCATTCAGAATATCTACTGCCATCGTAGCGCCGAAAACGATCAATATATAGAATATATAGGTTTTACCCTGAGCAGAGAGATTGAACAGATATGAAAGCGGCCGTGAAAGAACAATGGTGACAGCGCCTATCGCAAGGCCGGCCTCAATAGTGATTCTGATGATATGCCCGGACAATGTCCAGGTATATTTTTTATCTCCTTCGCCAAGCTTCTCGCCGATCAGGATCAGCGCGGCATCTCCTATGCTGAATGCCGCAAAGTTGAATATATTGAAGATAGAGTTTGCAGCCTGATAAGCCGCGTAAGCTGTAGTGCCGATGCGGTTGAAGGCGGCGACATACATGGACTGGCCAAATGCCCAGACGAACTCATTGATCGTAGTAGGGGTCGCGTTTCTGATGATCCTTCTGATCAGCTCCGGATCCCAGCCGAAAAAGCTCGGGATGCTTCCGCGGAAGCTGTTGCTTTCTCTGAACGCAAAATAAGTGTTGAGAAGGACCTCAATGACTCTGGCTGAAAGCGTGCCTGCAGCCGCGCCCGCTACACCCAGCGCAGGAAAACCAAGTTTTCCGAATATTAGCACATAATTAATGAGCGTATTGCTCACGAAAACCGCGCCGCTGACAATCATAGGAAGCCTGACCTGCTGGGTCGCTTTAAAGGCCATCTCCATCGGAGCGGAAAATGCCATAAGGAGAAGCGAAGCACTGTTGATCCTGACATAGACCGAAGCAAGCGACAGGACTGCCGGGTCATCTGTGTATATCGAGAGCAGCGGTTTTGTAAAGAAAACAGAAATGATGAAAAAGATGATTCCGAGGCCGGAAAGAAGCGTGAAGGCAAAGCCGATGACTTTACGGATGTTGGCCATATCTCTGGTCCCGTAAAACTGCGCCATGAACGTTGCCGAGCCGCTCAGAAGACCGAACATGATCATATAGTGCAGCATAAAGATCTGAGCCCCGACACCAACGGCCGCAAGCTCAGTTTCGCCGAGAAAACCCACCATCAGGTTGTCCACCATGGTGAGCGTCGCAGTCACTACGCCCTGAACGGCAATAGGAGCTGCGATCTTCAGAACTTTGATATTCAGACTTCTTCTGTCTAAAGGCATACTGCACCAATCCAAAATAAAATCATAAAATCAGAAACTATATTATTGTAAGAAAAGAGGCGTTTCAATACTCAATTTAAAAAAGACGCTGAACAACATGGAAATACTGGCTTTCAGGATGCTTTTGCAGAATACAAGGCGAATATTGCCGATTTGAGGGGATTTTTCGCAGATACAATATGTAGTGGCAAAACTTGCAATAAAATCGCTTATATGGTAAAATTTGGGCGTAACATAAGGGGATGGAACGCCCATTTTTTAATGTAAGGGTTTTTTAGTCCGGACCGGGACGGGACTCTTGCAAGAAAGGTACAGAAACGTTATGGCTCAAAAGCAGGAATACGGCGCGAATCAGATAGAGGTGCTGGAAGGTCTCAAGCCGGTGCGTCTGCGTCCGGGTATGTATATAGGAAGTACAGGCCCTGCAGGACTGCACCACCTCGTATATGAGATCGTAGACAACTCCGTCGATGAAGCGCTGGCAGGATATTGCAGACACATAGAGGTAACGATCGAAGAAGATAATTCGATCACCGTTCAGGATGACGGAAGAGGAATGCCGGTCGACATCCATCCTAAGATGGGGATCCCGGCTGTGCAGGTCATCCATACACAGCTCCATGCCGGAGGAAAATTCGGCGGCGGAGGATATAAGGTATCAGGCGGACTCCACGGAGTAGGAGCTTCCGTAGTTAACGCGCTTTCAACTCATATGATCGTACAGGTCAGAAGAGACGGGAAGATCTATGAGCAGGAATACTTCAGAGGTGAAGACGCTACCGAGCTGAAAGTGATTGGCGAATATACTGACGGCAGGACCGGGTCAAGGACACAGTTCTGGCCGGACGGCGAGATCTTTGACGAGACAGTATTCGATTATGAGACCCTTCAGAGGAGAATGCGCGAAATGGCTTTCCTCAACAAAGGGCTAGCTATATCTATAGAAGACAAAAGAGTGACCCCTCACAGACAGGATCATTTCCACTATGAAGGCGGTATCAAGGAATTCGTCGAATACCTCAACCACAACAAAGACGCAGTCAACCCTACGATCTTCTATTATGAAGCAGAGAAGCCTGGTTACGAAGTAGAAGTAGCTCTCCAGTATACGGACAGATACAGCGAGACGATCATGTCATACGCCAACAACATCCATACAGGAGAAGGCGGCTTCCACGAGGTAGGCTTCAAGTCGGCGCTTACAAGGACGATCAACGACTATGCCCGCCGCAACAAGCTTATCAAGGACAATGAAGATGCGCTTCAGGGAGACGATGTCAGAGAAGGCATCACTGCTATCGTTTCGGTAAAGCTTTCCAATCCGCAGTTCGAGGGCCAGACCAAGGCAAAACTCGGAAATGCAGAGGTCAAGGGCTTTGTCGAGACCAATACAGCAGAACAGCTTTCCTATTTCCTTGATGAGAACCCGAAGCAGGCAAGGATCATAGTCGACAAGTGTCTCAAGGCGCAGCGCGCAAGAGAAGCTGCCCGCAAAGCAAGAGAGATCACAAGAAAGACTTCGGTGCTTGAGACGACTTCGCTTCCGGGCAAACTGGCTGACTGCTCCGAAAAGGATCCGGCTCTGTCAGAGATCTTCCTCGTAGAGGGTGACTCCGCAGGCGGCTCCGCTAAGCAGGGAAGAGACCGTAAGAGACAGGCTGTCCTTCCGCTCCGCGGCAAGATCCTCAATGTTGAAAAAGCAAGACTCGACAGAGTCCTGAGTTCTGATGAGATCAAGAACATGATCACCGCTTTCGGCTGCAATATCGGCAAAGAGTTCGATATCGACAAGCTGAGATACCACAAGATCATCATCATGACAGATGCCGATGTTGACGGCGCGCATATCAGGACGCTGCTGCTTACTTTCTTCTTCAGATATATGACCCCGCTTGTTGAAGGCGGATATGTATACGCTGCTCAGCCGCCGCTGTTCAGAGTTAAGCAGGGCAAGCAGATATGGTATACATATTCCGATGCTGAGCAGGACAAACTCCTTGCGGAGCTCAAGGCGAACGGAAGCAACAACAAGATAGAGATCCAGAGATACAAAGGTCTCGGAGAGATGGATTTCACCCAGCTCTGGGAGACGACTATGGATTATGATAACCGTACACTGGTCAGGATCACAGTAGAGGATGCGGAGAAGGCCGATGAGATCTTCACGACACTGATGGGCGACAAAGTACCTCCTCGTAAAGCATTCATCGAAGACAACGCCAGATACGTGCAGAATCTGGATATATGATCATTTCAATTGCTGCCCGCGGGTACGGCTCGCGTATGGAGGCCGGCAGGTCCGGTCCGCAGCAGAAATGGTAAACAGAAAGCATAAAGATTTAATAATAAAGGAAAAGAGTAATGGCAGAATTACTTGATAAAACAACTGATAACAGCAAAATAATCGAGCACGAGATATACGATGAGATGAAGAATTCGTATATCGATTATGCGATGAGTGTCATCGTCGGACGTGCTCTGCCGGATGTCAGGGATGGTCTGAAACCGGTCCACAGAAGGATCCTGTACGGAATGCATTCCCTCGGCATCACACCGGACAAGCCGCATAAGAAATCGGCGCGTATCGTTGGTGAGGTCATGGGTAAATACCACCCTCACGGAGATTCATCGATCTACGACGCTATGGTCAAGATGGCGCAGGATTTCTCAACAAGATATCCGCTCGTTGACGGACACGGAAACTTCGGCTCGGTCGACGGAGACGGAGCTGCTGCTTCGAGATACACTGAGGCGAGGATGTCGCCGTTTTCTCTGCAGATGGTCAGAGACATCGAAAAAGACACCGTCGACTTCATGGACAACTATGACGGAGAAGAGCAGGAGCCGGTAGTGCTCCCTTCAAGAGTTCCGAATCTCCTCATCAACGGATCAAACGGTATCGCAGTAGGTATGGCGACTTCGATCCCTCCACACAACCTCGGAGAAACGATCGATGCGTGCGTAAAGCTCATCGACGATCCGGACTGCGAGATCGATGATCTTATCAGGATCATAAAGGGACCTGACTTCCCGACAGGGGCGATGATCCTCGGAAGACATGCCGCAAGAGAAGCCTATCTTACGGGTCAGGGCAAGATCAATGTCAGATCTGTATGCGAGATCGAAGAAGGCGCTCACGGCAGGATGCGTATCGTCGTCAGCGAGATCCCGTTCCAGGTCAACAAGGCCAGACTGATCGAGTCCATGGCTGACCTTGTCAGAGACAAGAAGATCGACGGCATTTCGGCTATCCGCGATGAGTCCAACAGAGAGGGAACCAGGATCGTCATCGAACTCAAAAAAGACGTCAATCCTAATGTAATACTCAACAGACTCTACAAGCATACAGCTCTTCAGACATCTTTCAGCATGATCATGCTGGCTCTTGTAGATGGAGAGCCTAAGATCCTCAACCTGAGACAGATCCTTGATGAGTATCTCAAGCATCAGAAAATCGTTGTCACCAGAAGAACCAGATTCGACCTCGCGAAGGCCGAAGCAAGGGCTCATATACTGGAAGGTCTCATCATAGCGCTCGACAATATCGACGAGGTCATCGCTACGATCAGGTCATCCTACAACGATGCGAAAGAAAAACTGATGATCAGATTCGGTCTCAGTGAGATCCAGGCACAGGCGATCCTCGACATGAGACTGGCCAGACTGCAGGGACTGGAAAGAGAGAAGATCGAGGCAGAGTACGAAGAGCTGCAGAAAAAGATCGCATACTTCAAGAGCCTTCTCGCTGATGAGCATCTGCTGATGGGAGTCATCAGAGACGAGCTGCTCGAGATCAAGGAAAAATGGAGTGATCCGCGCAGGACCAAGATCGTTCCGTTCGAAGGAGATCTTGATGACGAGTCGCTGATAGAAGAGCAGGATGTAGCCGTAACACTCACACATCTCGGATATATCAAGAGAGTTCCGGCGGAGACTTACAAAGCTCAGAGACGAGGAGGCAAGGGAATCGTAGGCCTTACGACACGCGATTCTGATTTTGTCCGCGACCTGATCATCACAAGCACCCATGACTATCTGATGTTCTTCACAGATATGGGCCGTGTATACAAGATCAAGGCTTATGAGATACCTGAGGCATCCAGGACAGCCAAGGGAACTCCGGTCATCAACTTCCTTAACCTCAACAGCGAGGAGAGAGTAACGGCAGTCATCCCGATCAGAGAGTTCGCGGCAAGCGATTGTCTGGTGATGGTCACAAAACAGGGAACGATCAAGAAGACACCGCTTTCTGAGTTCGACACCAACCGCAAGACCGGCCTCATCGCGATCAACCTTAAGGAAAACGATAAGCTGATCGCAGTCGCTCAGGCAGGCGGAAATGAGAATATCCTCGTTGTCACCAGAGAGGGCAAGGCGATTGCTTTCTCCGAGGATGATGTCAGACCGATGGGACGCAGCGCGGGCGGAGTCAGAGCGATCCTGCTTGATGAAGGCGACGAAGTCGTTTCCATGGAACTCGATATAGACCAGACCAGAAAGATGCTCGTCATATCCGAGAACGGATACGGCAAGAGGACACCGCTGAGCGAATACAGGCTCCAGTCGAGAGGCGGAAAGGGCGTTGCGACATACGACAAGACCAAGTTCGAAAGAACAGGAAAGCTTGTCGGCGCGACCCTCGTCGATGATGAAGACGAGGTCATGCTGATCAATTCCGATGGTGTCATTATCAGGATAAGAGCCAATGAAGTAAGCACTTCGGGAAGATCCACACAGGGTGTCAAGATCATGAGAGTCGACGGATCGGGACGCATAGTATCATTTGCCAAGGTCGTCGACGAAGATAACCAGGGCAAGCCGGGCAGCGAAGAAGACGATGCCGAAGCCGATAATACAGAAACGGCCGGATCCGATGCAGAGGAAGGATCGGAGGCCTGATCCTGAAATAACATAAAAAATGCGGGTGCAATTCGCTGGGAATGCAGATTGCACCCGTAACTCGTTAAACATATGCCTGGAACTCTTGCATTCTGTCAAAAGAGAAACTGCCGAAAAGAATAATCTGAATTACGTAGTTTTGTGGAATTTAGAAGAAATAGAAAGGTATAAGAATGAGCTCCTTGAAAGAGTCTTACACACAGGAATCCATAACCTCGCTTAAACCGGTCGAAGCAATCCGATTCCGGCCGGGTGTTATGCTGGGGTCTTCAGATATAAACGGATGCATCCACGCAGCCTTTGAAATACTGTCCAATTCAGTTGATGAGGCCAGAGCGGGTTTTGGAGACACTATCAACTTCACAATACATGCCGACAATTCAATTACAGTTGAAGATTTCGGAAGAGGGATCCCGCTGGATTGGAACAAGAATGAAGAGCGGTATAATTACGAACTTCTGTACACGGAATTTTACAGTGGCGGAAAGTATTTTGATAATAACTATTCCTATTCGCTGGGCCTGAATGGTTTGGGCGCGATGGCATGTCAATGTTCTTCTGAATGGTTCGATGTTGAATCAAGAAGAGACAAGAAGATTTACAAGATGCACTTTGAAAAAGGCGTGCCGGCATCTGAACTGATAGTAACAAAAGATAAAAGAACTCAGATCACAGGAACGATTCAAACCTGGAAGCCTGATCTGGATGTATTCACGGAAATAGAGATTCCTCAGGATGTAATAATCAGAATGCTGAAAACGCAGACCGTAGTGAATGCCGGTCTGACCATCAACTTTACAGATGAAAGAGATGGTTTTTCCGAATCATACTATTATCCTGAGGGGATCCTCGGTTATGTAACCGAGCTCGCTCAGGATGAGGCAATGACGACTCCTTTCCAGTTTTCCGGCGAGGGCAGAGGCAGAGACCGCGCTGACAAGGAAGAGTATTCAGTAAAAGCAGATATTGCTTTCTGTTTCAGCAATATGACACAGGAGATCAAGTATTTCCACAACTCATCGCATCTCGAGCATGGCGGGTCGCCGGACAAGGCAGTCAGGAATGCCATGGT
>ONHU01000076.1 GCA_900317675.1 uncultured Eubacteriales bacterium | reverse complement strand
CTCATCCGTAAGCTGCATCGCCGGCTGACAGTCGACCGTCGCGTGATTGGCTCTCGAGTAACATCCGCTGCAGTGAAGATTGCAGCTGGATGTGATGCTCGCGATCAGATATGACGGCACATGAAGACCTTGTTTTTCTTCTGACATCCTTTTTCTGGTAGCTTTCGCGCTCGCTATGGCAAATTTCCCGAGAAAAGCGCTCCCTCTCGGATCTCTGACCGTCGCCTTAAGCGCGTCTGTGACTACCTGCTGTACTCCGTCTGAAAGATATTGCTGCAGATCGAATTTTTCATCCATTGTCCTGTTCTCCTGTTTTTCCGAAAACTGTGAGTATCGCTATTCCCAGCAATATCGCTGCGATCCCCAGAAGTTCTGTGATGTGAAAGCTCTGTCTGAGCAGAGCCTCTGTGATGTGAAAGCTCTGTCTGAGCAGAGCCGCGGACGCCGTGACTGCAACTACCGGTTCAAACAGATTGTATACACCGCCTTTTACCGGCCCGACGATACTTGTTCCGTATAAATACATCGCAAAGGCTATGGCCGCGCCCGGCAGTATGATGAATACCATACCTGCGATCAATGTCCCGTCCCAGTTTTGCGGAAAGTCCCACAGTCTGCAGAACGGGGCTATAAAGCATCCGCCGAGGAAGAGTCCCCAGCCGACTGTCTCAAGTGTTCCGTACTTCCTGATAAGCTCTGCGGGCAGCACCATATAGAGTGCGCAAGTCAGGGCGGATATCAGGCCGAACAGCAGAGCAAGCGGATCGATTGCCAGGGCATGCGGATCACCGTGTGTCGCGATCAGAAAGGATCCCAAAATGACCAGCGGCAAAGTCAGAAGCTCTGCTTTCGCGGGAAGTCTGTGTTCTTTGATGATCACTGCAATCAGGACATACACAGGTGCTGTCTGCTGTATCGCGCTTGCTATCCCTGCGTTGCTGTGATCTATCGACAGATAATATGTCGTCTGGCAGATCCCGAAGGCAAAAATAGCGATGATCAGCAGGCGCAGCACGGATCTCCTGTCTTTGAATATATCGAACATACCGTGCGGATCTCTGAAAGCTGCAGCGATCAGCAGCGCAATACCGGACATGATCATCCTGAAGTTGACTACCCACATCGTATCAAGGCCCCGGGCCATCAGATACTTGCTTACCACAGCATTCAGGCCCCAGAGCCCTGCGCCTGTGAGAGTTATCACAGTCCCGGCAGCGATTTTTCTGTTGTCAGACTTCAGCTGTTTTCTTTGCATGATTACCTCAGACTGATGATCACCGCGATCAGCATCCACGCGCTCCCGGCAGCCGCAAACACCTTGTCTGCCAGCCTGTCAGCATAAAACCAGCCGAGGCAGAATCCCTTCCTGACAGGATACAGCAGCCTGACCGGCCTTTTGTTCATGATGTCGAGCAGCAGATGTGTAATGAAAGCGATCGCGAACGGCGCAGCTGCCGCAGGGAAGACAAGGTGGATCGATACCGTCTCCAGCGCGAGAGCTGCAAGTGAGTGTGAGAATCCTCTGTGGCTCGAAACGCTAGCAAATGCGCATGTGAGGACAAAAACCGCGATCCCGGCTGCCCACACATAGGGGCTGCTCTGTGCCAGAGTCCTCCACATACCGGCATCCAGC
The DNA here is from genome assembly GCA_900317675.1 of uncultured Eubacteriales bacterium. Taxonomy (GTDB): domain Bacteria; phylum Bacillota; class Clostridia; order Peptostreptococcales; family Anaerovoracaceae; genus Crickella. The sequence continues at coordinate 5,956 of ONHU01000076.1, read as the reverse complement.
AGATGATCAGCTGCCAGTGAAACTGCGGCTATGCATGCCATCACCTTGCGCCAGTGTGAAGAATCAGTTCTTTCCACGGCATTGTCACAGTCGATATCGCATATGAGGCAGCCAAGCGATGCTCCTGCTATCACAGGAAGCGCTTCTGCCGCATCTTCCGGCATGATCACTGTAAAGGCCGCTGCCATCCCGACCGTGATATGCGCCTTAGCCAGCATATTCAGATCTCTCCTGACTGCGCATCATCTTGACATAGCCTTTCTGGCTACAGCGATGCCTATCCTGTAAGGCAGAGGTCTGAGGTCTCTGTCTGCTTTCTTCAGCATCTCTCTGATACTGATGTGCTGAGGGCAGTGTGTCTCGCATTTCCCGCATCTGACGCATGCCGACGCAAATCCCGGATCCTTCTGCAGACCCACATTTCTGGCATACTCAAACCTCACGCCGGTCTTTTTGCCTTCTATATACATAAGATTATAGTAGTAGAACGTGCCCGGTATATCCACTCCCTTCGGGCATGGCATGCAGTATCTGCAGCCGGTGCATCCTACTTTTTCTTTCTCTCTGATGATCCTGATCACCCTTTCGATCAGGGCTCTGTGAGTGTCGGTGAAATCGCCCGGAGCCGCGTCCGAAGCGATCCTGATATTCTCATCAAGCATCTCCATCGAGTTCATGCCCGAGAGGACGCATGTCACTTCACTCTGATCCCACAGCCATCTCAGTCCAAGCTCCGCTGCCGAAAATCCGGTCCCGCTCTCTCTGAGTTCTCTGCGCGCGCCTACCGGCAGATTGACGAGCTTCCCGCCTCTGAGCGGCTCCATGATCATCACCGGAATGCCTTTTTCCGCAGCTGCTCTGACCCCATCACGGCCGGCCTGGCTCGTTTCATCGAGGTAATTGTACTGTACCTGGCAGAAATCCCAGTCATAGGCGTTCAGTATCCTGAGAAACATCTCCGTGTCCCCATGGTATGAAAAGCCTATCTGACGTATGCTGCCTTCGGCTTTGCGGTCGCTGATCCATTGCTCTATGCCGTAAGATCTGAGGCGTTCCCACTCTGACAGATCTGTGAACATATGCATGAGATAGTAGTCCACATGATCGGTCCTGAGTCTGCTAAGCTCCTCACGGAAGGTCTTATCTATCGCTTTGAGAGATTTCATGAGATACTGAGGCAGCTTGGTAGCAATATTGACCTTGTCTCTCACTCCGTTTTCCTCAAGGATACGGCCGAGACATTCCTCGCTTCCCATATAGGCATAAGCAGTGTCAAAATAGTTCACGCCGCACTCTATTGCGTGCAGAATCTCACGCTCCGCCTTCTCATAATCTATCTGTGTGCCTTTCTTGGTGAATCTCATGCACCCGAATCCGAGCTGGGAGATCTCATTTCCATATCTGTCTTTTCTGTATCTCATGTTCCACTCCCCTTAAAGCAGCCTGTCAAGAAGACCCTCGCAGCCTTCCGTAACATCTGTCCATGTCGCGTCAAAATTGCCTGTATACCACGGGTCGGCGACTTCCTGTCCTGCCCTCTCTGTATAGTCGAGAAGCAGGCTGATCTTGCTGTCAGGATCTCCACCCGCGATTCTCCGGGTGTTTCTGATATTATTATGATCCATGCAGATGATCATGTCATAGTGATCATAGTCATCCCTGGTCATCTGTCTTGCTCTGTGTCCGCCGCAGTGCACTCCGTTTTCCACAAGCTTCCTTCTTGCCGGCGGATACACGGGATTTCCTATCTCTTCCCTGCTGGTAGCCGCGGAATCGATCTCGAAGCTGTCACTTTTTCCTCTCTTTTGTACCATATCCCTGAGCACATACTCAGCCATAGGACTGCGGCATATATTGCCGTGGCAGATGAATAGTATTTTTATCACTTACCGGTTACCTCCATATACTGCGATATGCTGCTTTATGCCTGTTCTAATACTTCTTCTAATTCAGAAAGCGACAGTCCCTGAACTAAAATGCTGTCATCATTAGAATCTAATTCAAATGCCTCCAGTTTTTCAAGTGCTTCATAATAATCGCATTCGCCAAGAATACTGTCTTTTGTTGTGCTCACGAGCATAAGTCTATACTCTGATATTTCCTTTCCTTCAATAGCATAACGCGGTGTCTTTGGCAAAATTGTTTCAGTTCCTTCAGTAAGTGCGAATGCACCAAAAGGGCTCCCGCCATCTTTTGCGTAGAACTGCGGATTTGCTCTGTAAGCATTATCCCAGGCACTTGTTTCTTTCTTCTTAAGCTTATCAAATAATCCCATAGTTCTAGACCTCCTTACCTGACTTTTACAGCTACCGGGCAGGAGATGTTTCCAATGTAGTTGATGCCTCCAACTTTTCTAATTTCCCTAACCTGAACATAATATGTCACACCGCTTCGCAAACCTGTCTTGGTGAAGCTCGTTGCCGATGAACTCACGTTATTGATATTCTTGGCCGCTCCTGCACCGTTCGAATTCGTTGAGAACATTACCTGATAGCTCGTGGCATTAGGGTTTCGCTGCCAGCTCATCGTAAAGCTTCCTTTGCTGCGTGAAGCGAGTCTGATCTTTTGAGTAGTATGGAAATAACGGTACACTGTATCAGACCATTTCCCTCCTATACCGCCCTTCTTTGGTCTTACTCGAATCTCATACAGATTTCCAACAGTAAGACCGCTTGTTGTGCCTCTCGTAGTGACTCCTACTGTTCTGCTGGCCCACTTAGCCGCACCGCGCGCTCTCCAGTTGATTTCATAGCAGTCCTCGCCTTTTACTCTTGAGTAGTCCCAGATGACATCATTTGTCCTCTTGGCTGAATTAGCTATAGTATTACGGATGATTGCCTTTCCGTAAGGGCCTATATAAAACCGAACCCAGATCCACTCACACTCTTCATACACATCATCTACTTCATTCAGGTTTCCATATTCATCACACGGCCAGTTGATCAGCCAGAAATAATGTGTTCCTGAAGTGTAATCAGATAAATTCAACTTGATGGACCCTGTGTAATTCGTCCAATCGTCTACATCTGCTACTTCATCTCCAGCCAGAGAATCGATCAATTTATCATTCGAATTAAATGTTGCTACTATCGGAAGAGTATAATCATCCGGGTACGTGTCACATACGTCAACATCAAAGTACAATGTGTCAGCGAGACAATAGCAGCTGTCGACCTCGGGTTCATAAATAGTTCCGTATTCACCGGAATAGGATCTGAGCTTGATCCCTGAATCTTTTTTTGAACTGCGGGTTATTCCCTTTTCGATCGCTTTCTTCTGAGCGTCCGAAAGCTGAGCTGCATCTGCCTGACATGGCTCAAAGCCATAACTCGTGCCACTTTCCTGATTTTGGGCAGATTCGCTGCCAGCAAACGAAAAAGCTGTGGCAAGCATCAATAACATAAGGATGACACTCAGTCTTCTAAGAAAAGTTCTCCCCATAACTACACCTCTTCTCTTTCTCATGATAATAACAATCTGTGTTGTATGTATTATACCAAAAGACAGCCTGCAGGAATATAACTCCTGCAGGCTGTCAAAGTAATAACCTATTCCACTCCTGTCGCAATAGTAACTATGACAGTGCCACACGCTGTATCAGCCGCTCTAATACTTCCTGCCCTACGGAACCATACCTGTCGGAACCACACAGTATAGAATCTGAATCCTCATATTCATCTGTCGTGGCTTTAAAAACCAAGAACGGGGTCACTGTCACACCTCGAAGGGCCATCTCATAGATCTCTCCGGTGAATCCGTGCCTTTCAATGAAGCTTTGCAACGCACTTCTGTGTCTTTCGAGCTCCGGCATGTATCCGCTTAATCTTTCAGGATCGTTCATGGTGCTGTAAAACGCCTCCTCGCTTGCCAGAACATCCTCATACCAGTAACCATTCAGGTACCCGCCCCAGACAGAAACGATATTCATGAATTCATGGATATTCCTTGCTACGATCCCGCACTCACCTTCGGTCCCGATATAACCGACGAGTCTGTCATCTATGATTGCCCACACTGCTCCGGTAGCCTCCAGAGCAAACGGTTTTATTTTGCTGTAGCTGCACTCTCCGTGATCCATAAAAATGTCCAGCCAGAATCTGTCCTCCTCAAATTCCCTGACCCGGTCCTCGTCAAGTACTTCAACATCGAAATAGCGAAAAGCCTCTTCCAGTTCATCATTACTGCAGATCTCTCTCATATACATCTTCACATCTTCAGGAAGATCAATATTGTCGAATAGCATGATTTACCTCCTTGATCAGTATACACACATGATACCGAAGTGAAGGCGCTATTGCAAAAGAAAATGGGACTGAGCGAAGCGCTCAGTCCCGGTGGTGAGAGTATGTCAAACAAGAAACCTTGCTATGACCTTTATTATATCGGAGCATTTTATGTATCTGCATTTTCCGTCATATGGTACAGGCTTCCTCGTGTCAGCTCGGCCCATGAATACTGCATCATGTATTCACCCATGAAGCTGTCTGCGTACCGCGACCTGTCGCTGAGATAATCATAGTAATCACACGACACTCTATCCATATTCACGCCCCATACATTCCAGCTCTTATACAGAACGTCTCCTGCTCCTTCCTTTTCCATATCCCTTTTGAGTCCTGAGAGGATGACGCGGCATTGTGACTTGAGGTTGGTATCTGCCGGACGGTCCTCCCACAGGACAGAGCAGATCTCCCGCACACTGCAGCCGGCGCCTTTTCGGTCTATGAGATACGCCAGGGCCTCCTTGCTGAGACTGCGGGAAAATTTCATGATATGTCCGTGACTGAATACCTCAAAGTTCCCGAAGCACTGAACTTTGATCTGATTTTCCGATGGCTTCACCGGGAATCTGAGCTGCGTCAGTTCTTTCGCAGCAGATTCTTCCGTCACAGGTCTCAGGATATATCCGCTGGCTTTCAGACTAAGCGCATCAAAAGCTTTCGCCGTATCATCCGCTATAAATATAAAGTTGATATCAGCGGCATCTTTCAGTTTGGCGGCTAAGGTAAAGTTCTCAGCATCAGCTTCGAGCCACACCACATGAGGTCCGGCATCGGCAATCCGCATCTCTAAGTCCTCAGTACCGTAAACTGTTATAAACGTTCCATCCGGATCAAACGATTTTACAGCCCGCTCTATTAATAATCGCTCTTCTGTTTCGACAGCGCAGACAGTTACCATTTCTCCCCCGAGATTCTCCGTATATCCGAATACGACAATGATCATTATCCTGCAATCTGAAGATAAACGTATCTGTGCAACAATGACGCAACATTGATCGATATCTGCCTGTCTTTTGCTGTTTCAGCACCTCCTGCTTCCGGTTTTGAGGTGTCGAACCAATCTTCCGTTTTTTTACCCAATTCATTATATCATGGCGGAGCTGCGCGAACTTTAAATTCGGAGCACAAAAATTGCCGGCACCTTCTCGGTGCCGGCTGCCTGTTTTATCCTACGGTTCAGCCTGTTATCAGAGCAACTGCAGCGTCGTTTACATTTGTCCCGGTCGGTCCGGTCATGATAAGCCCCCCGATGCTCTTGAGAGCATGATATACATCATTATCCGCAAGAACTTCGGAAACATTCAGTCCATTGTCTTCGAGCAGTGAAAGCGAATCGCCGTCTACATAACCTCCTGCAGCATCAGTCGGTCCGTCGGTCCCGTCACTGCCAAAAGAGAATACAGCTGCGTCCAGTCCCGCGATCAGCGGAGCGGCAGCCAGAGCGATCTCCTGGTTCCGTCCTCCCAGGCCGCTGCCTGTAAGATGTACCACGGTTTCTCCTCCGGCAATAAACGCGATCTTTTCACCTTTTCCTGCGAATTCTTTTACCTTCTCTCCCAGCATTACCCCTGCGCCACGAGCTTCACACTGGAGTCTGTCCGTAAGTATTACGGGTCTGTATCCGAGTTCCTCGCACTTCCGGCTGATCGCTTTGCAGAGTTCACTTACGCTTC
>ONHU01000071.1 GCA_900317675.1 uncultured Eubacteriales bacterium | reverse complement strand
TTTTGGCGCAGGAGGAAGAATGCCTACGCCTTCCTCTGTCACTGTTTTCATCAGACTGTCAAGAGTTACTCCATACACCCCGGCGAGCTGCGCCGCCCTGTCGATATCCGGGATAGTCACTCCTTTTTCCCACTTAGCATATGCCTGACGGGAGATGTTGATCTTTTCGGCTATTTCTTCCTGAGAATATCCATGTATTTTTCTCAGCATGATCAGATTTTCCTTAAGCATCCTGCCCACCTCTCTACAGATCAATCTTTTCAAAATCGTCGCATGCTTTATTATACGATAAAACTGTCATCAATACATACAGCAGCGCTCCTGCGAGCATCAGAGAAAGCTGAAGACCTATATGATCAAAGCCAAATGCGTTCAGAGCCTCAAGCCCCGGAATATGGTGCAGACTCTCGGCGATACATATCAGCAGGAAGCAGACGATGATATATGTAACAAAAGGTCTGGAAAACTTATATGCTGTCCTGAAGAAACCTCCTACAAAGATCATGTTGAACATCCCGAAGATCAGAAGAGCCATTCCGAGAAAGAAAGGGTTGGCATTCATCAGAGCATTCTGCCGGTATATACCGGCTCCCGAAAAGACTGTCATCCGCACTAGTGTCAGGATCGCCATCACCATCATTCCGCACAGTTCTATCAGCACAGAGAACTGATATTTTCCTTTTACTACATCATGCTTTGCAACCGGAAGCAGCGCGGAAAAGACAATATCATTTGCTTCTCTGGCGCTCTGGAAGCTCTGGAATATCCCCAGGGTAATGAAGAATACTCCGCAGAGTATCGGATAACCCGGAAGCAATGTCATGAAACCGAATACAATGAACAGATATGACAGTATCGATGCGCTGAGACGCATCTCTTTTCTTAATAATGGGTTCATTACTTCGCCTCCCTTTCCAGTCGCAGGAACACCTCTTCAAGCGACTCGCCTGTATATCCGTAGTTCTGCAGGAAGTTTTCTGCTGAGCAATCCGCTTTGATCTCCCCGCGGCTGATATAGACAATGTTGTCAGCGCATCTTTCAAGATCTGATGTGATATGTGTCGAAAAGAAAACAGTTACTCCATGTTCTTTCAGTGTCCTGAAAAGCTCGAGAAGCTCGTCTCTGGAGAACGGATCCAGACCGCTTGTGGGCTCATCGAGTATCAGGACTTCAGCACGATGCGAAAGAGCCAGAAGCAGATTGAATTTCACTTTCATTCCTTCTGAAAGCTCTATCGGCTTCTTGTTCTCATCTATCCCGAAAAGAGTGATGTACCTGCGGTAAGCGTCCTCATCCCATCGGTTGTAAAAGGATCTGGAAACATCCGAAATTTCTCGGATCTTCTTTCTGGGATACCAGCTTAATGTACCGGTAGAATAACCTATCCGCTGCTTTATTTCTGTTTCATGACCTTTAAGCGGTATACCGAAATATGATATTTCACCGCCATCTGTATGGATCAGGTTAAGCATGGCTTTGATCGTGGTAGTTTTACCTGCGCCGTTTCGTCCGATAAACCCGGTGATCTTTCCCTCCTCCAGAGAGAAAGAAACATTATTGAGTCTGAATTCAGGGTAGGTCTTGCATACACTTCCGAGTTCTACAATATTCATAGCAGTTCCTTTCTGCAAATTAATTTGATTTATATGATTATTGTAATCTTTGGTTGCTATACATACAACCAACCGGAGTTAACACAGAATGACAATAATAGTTGCGTCAGATCGCTGGGTTTTCAGGCTAAAAAAAGCGCCCCGCCTTAGCAGAGCGCCTTCACGTATTTACAGACTATTGTTTTTCGAAGACAAGATCTACACCAAGGATATTTGCTTTGATGTTGTCGCCATCATCCTTGAATGTAAGCTTCATATCTCCCTTTGTCTTGAAACCGCCTTCAATAGGTTCCCATGTAAAATTGCTGTCTTCTTCGCCTTCTGCTGAAAGCACCCCGGTTCCGTCACCGTTAATCGTCAGAATACAGTCAAAATCAGGATCGCCGGTTTCATCGCCTAAAGCCAGTTTTACACTTTTCCATGTTCCTACATATTTGCTGTCAGAGAGATCCTCACTGCCTCCCCCTCCACAGGCTGTTAATGCCAATGCCGACAGAATCATGATCGCTGCTAATACAATGGATAGGGTTCTTTTCATTATTAAGTTCCTCCTTATATGCTTTGGGCAGAAAAAGTTCAGTTCTGAAATCAATTTAGCCAATATATTCTGAAATGTCAATGTATTATTACTCAATCGGTCGGGACATCACAGGTCTATGTCCTCTATTTCCCTGAGGATCTCATTCTGTCTCTCGTAGAACAGAAGCTCTTTATTGTGTTCATAGTATTTGCGGCATCCGTGTCTGCTTATGTAATGCGCAGAGTAGAATCCTTTGGTCAGTTCTGTCACGATAATGAGCATTTCCTGACCATCGGCAAATACATCTTCCGCGAAACGGAACATGTTATCAAGTTCCGAATCTGCTTTAGCGGACAGTTCCCGGTAAGCCGCTCTTCTGACATTGAATACCGCTCTTATGATATCCAGCGCATCTGTACCGCAGGGATTACCCGCTGATGCCAGAGAGCTGAGGGCCTGATCCAGATCGCCGGTGATCCCATGCAGGATCCTGCGCTTATCGTCAGACAGGGAATTTGACTTCTTTCCTGTTTCAAACTCCTTTTGCTTTGCCTGCATCATAGAATTCACAAGATCGCCAGCAGAAGCATCCGGATCCTGCAGCGCTGACTTTATTTCCCGGAAGAGTTCCCCCTGAATGGTCATTATTTCCTCTTCGTAGTAGATCTTTCTGAGGTCACGGCCCACCCTGTCGAGGATCAGTCCGAGCAGAGACAGCTTTTCATCGTATTTTGCTTCCGCAGCTCGTCTTTTTACATCATCCCCGGCATTGCCTGACAGGATGTCATCGATCTGATAATCAGCTCTGTACTTGCTGAACAGATCATAATAGTTGGAGAAGGATCTCGAGACCTTACTGTCCTGGAGGTACTGTCCTATCATCTTCTCATCTACGGCAATTCCGTTCTTTTCGTAGAGTCTTATCATATCGGACAGATTGAGCCAGGCTCTCGCTGTCACGATCGTCTTGCCCTCTATGGTTGACTCGACTCTGTAGAAATCGTTGGTCTTGATGTCCAGATATGTAGAGATTGCCGGATGCACGCCCCTATCCTTCGCATATTCCTTCCAGATCCTGTAATCAGGCTCTATATCTATGCGTTTCATGCGGTCCCAGGTAACAGTATCGAATTCACGTACCGAGTTATTGTATTCAGGAGGATTACCTGCAGTAACTACGATCCATCCGTCAGGGACGCGGTGTCTTCCGAACATCTTGAACTGAAGGAACTGCAGCATCGAGGGTGCCAGCGTCTCTGATACACAATTGATCTCATCCAGAAAGAGTATCCCCTCCCTGATGCCAGTCTCCTCCATCTGATCATAGACTGACCCGATGATTTCTGACATGGTATACTCAGAGACACTGTATTCCTTACCTCCGTATGTCTTAGTCAGGATAAACGGCAGCCCGAGCGCGGACTGTCTTGTATGATGTGTCATAGAATACGACACCAGTCCTATTCCCAGTTCTTCCGCGATCTGCTTCATGATGGCAGTCTTGCCGATACCCGGAGGTCCCATCAGAAATATCGGCCTCTGATCCTCAATCGAAATCTCATAGTCGCCGTACTCATCCTTGGTAAAATAAGCTATGATCGCATTTTTGATCTGTTCTTTTGCTTCTTTGATATTCATATCTGACCCTCAGAGCTATATCTCTTCATCCTGCAGTACCAGCTTTATAGCCCACGGCGGTACTTCGGGATTATTATATGCATTGTCCAGAAAGACAAAGGCTGTCTCGTAACGCGGTCCCCTGACCGGGAATGTTCCGAAGCCATCGGTAAAGTAGATCAGGCCGCGCAGATCGGTAAATTCTCCGCCGGCTATCAGCTCGTCAACAAGGCTGAATACAGGTCTGAAGTCGGTGCCGCCCAGCCCCAGTATTTCCATAGAGCTGATATAATCATCGAACTCTTTTTCCGAAGTGATCCTGACGTGCTCCTGCACATCGGCATCGCACTGGATGATATGTATATTGACTCTGGAAAAGTAGCTCTCGGAGGATTTCAGGATATTATATGTCTTTTGCAGAAACCTCTGGACCAGATCGCCTGATGTGCTGCCTGAAGTGTCTATCGCGATGACAAAATCCCTGATTCTTTTGATTTCCTTGTATTCAAGCGGTTCGACCAGCGGCATATTCTTATATAATCTGAGGCCGTATGTGTAGAATATATTGTCAAATTCTTCATCATTGACCATCATTGCTTCGCCGAGTCTGGCGAATTTCCTGAGGAAAGCCGTATAGTCATATTTCTCGCGGTTGACGGCTCTCAGATTCTGCATAAGATCGCCGGCGTCATCGCCCTGCTCTTTTGAGAAAGTCTCCAGATCATCCTGTATCTTTTCTGCGATCTCCTTCCACTCAGCTTCAAGCGCTTCCGGTGAGATCCCGGGGATGCTTCCTGAATCGTCATAAGCTTCCTCGTCATGCTTTTCCTGTTCATCCTGATCAGAGGTCTTGTCCTTGCGGCGGTCTCTTCGCCCGTACCAGCCTGAATGGTCGTCAGCCTTGAACGTCCGGCTCAGAGTTTCAAGATCTTCCTCCGGAATATCAGCTTCGCGGAAATAGTGATATATCTTCTCTGCAGTAAGTATGCCGACTTCATATCTGAGCATATCAATGACCGGTTTCTGCTCAGCCTGGCGCTCTGATTCAGTCACCCTGAGTCCCAGATCCCCGATCGTGCTCTCAGCAGCAATGTCACACGCAAGGTCCCAAAGCTGCCTGTCTACCAGAGTGCCGACAAACATATGGCTGAAAATGCAATGAATAACAGTGTGCAGATAATCACGTGTCGGTCTGGTAGTCTCATTTCTGAAATTCCTGAGTATATGTTTTGGTCCATAGATCAGACGCCTTCCGTCGGTTGCCAGAGTTGCATGATCCGACGCAGTAAGTTCCAGCCTGCCCAGAGCAATATCCAGAAAACGTAGATTGACGATCAGAGAGTTTCGCGAAAGCAGCAAAACATCATTGGCGGTTTTATTAATTATACTATCGTTCCCGTTATTCTGACTCATAGTTCATCAAATAATGATTCAGTGTGTACCGTCATCTCTGCCTTGCACTCAAGCAGAAACGCGGTGCATTCTGAAGCAGCATTGGAAATCGACTGGTCCAGCAGTCTGTCAATGAAATCCGCGGATATCAGATCATTCTTATGGAGCAGATCAAGCATCCCGATATCGTTGCTCCTGACAGCACGCAAAGCGATACGTCCGGCATGTTTGCTCAGATAATTCCGGTAATTATCCGCAGCGGATGCGCTCAGTTCAAATGGCCGGGTAAGTCTCATATATGTAAGCCGGTCCTTGCTGCTCAGTCTCCAGCCCAGTTCATCAAATACATCAGTATCGAGCACGGAATAGTCAAATGTATTGTCAGATCTGAAAGCGCTCTGTATGATACGCTTCATGTCCCCGCTTGTGTCAGTGAAAAGCGGCAGGAATCCTGTGACAGCTCCGGTCTCATCGTCAAGAACGGTCACATCTGCATAACTTTCACAGCGATAAAATTTCTCATCATCAGATTCATACTGGTGAACATCATTGAAATAATTCCTGAATTTATAGAGAGCTGAATTGTATATACTGAACTTCTTGGCTTTCTCTTCGGGGCCGAAGCAGCCGGATCCGATGTGTCTGATTCCTGATGGTAATACTAGTCCGTCTCTGATCGTATCTATCGCATCGTCTCCGATGCTGCGAAGTGTCGATGGCAGACTGCTGAACTCAAATGAACTGCATCTGCAGAAAGCTCTGTCACCTATCTCCTCTATATCACCGTATCTGATGTACCTGAGGGAGCTGCATATACCGAACGCATCATTTCCGATGATTCGGGCATTACGGCAGTCAGCATACTCCAGAGATGTGCAGCAGAAAAAAAGATAATCCGGGATCTCTTCCATCCAGTGGAGATCCGCCCTTCGGGTCGCAGTATATGCGAAAGCGCCTCTTCCCGCAAATGTGATCGATTCCGGAAACACAGTGAAATCAAATGATGAGCAGTGTGAGAAAGCAAAATCGCCAATCTCAGTCAGCTCACCATACTCGATATCTGACAGAGCGCGGCAGAATTCAAAAGCCATCGGGCCTATGACTGTCACATTGCCCATCCTCACAGACTCCAGTTTTACACAGTCCGAAAAAGCCCGTGTTCCTACACGCTCGGCATTTCTGAGATCCACCCTCCTGATCCGCTTATTATTTATAAATGCTCCATCCGCGACTGCTGTCACATGATCAGGCACAACAACGGTTTCATCGCTGCCAGTATACCTGAGCAGTATTACATCACCCTCGCTACTGTTCAGGATCTCGAAATCTGTTTCACTCATTTTATCGTGTAACCTTCTTTTTCAAGCACCTCGACAGCCTTGGAGAAATTTTCAGACTTGACCAGAATATAGTCTGTGTTGTATGTCGATACCGCAAATATACCGATTTTATGATCGGCAAGAATGCCTGATATTTTCGAAAGGATCCCTATGAGCGAGAAATCGAGCACGCCCTGGATCCTGAAGCATTTCCATCCGTCATCACGCGCTGTTGTTTCTGCAGGAGTATCCTCTGTTTTGCACACAAGTGACAGTTCCTCGTCTGTTTTCCCTATGAAAAAGAAATCTTTTCCGAGGTCGATCATCGACTCGTCAGACACTTTGCAGACTGTCAGTTCATAATCAAATCTTTTAAGTTCCATTCCATTGCCGCCTTTACAGTACCATCGCTTTTCCCATTTCATATACTTTTACGCATTCCTCAGGGAATACGGTTTCATGTCTCTTCTTTTTTGCTTCCGGATCGAACAGAGTCCACTCCCAGTCTGTTTTGCTGTAATCTTTCAGCTGCAGAGTATCACCGCTGATGAAAATTTCCGTAGAGCCTACAAAACGGCTCAATGTATTCTGATAGTTTTTCATCAGTTCTGTGAAATAAGTGTCCGGCGCATTGCTGGTCATGATCAGCAATACCGGGATAGGATGCTCATGCATTTTACTCCTTTTGTTTCTTCTCTTTCGAATTCAAAGACGAGGTACACATTCGCCTGTCCTTTTTCTGCTTTTACATGCTGATCCCTTTCCGCTGACCGCCCGGTTTTACCTTATTTCAGGAATTTCCTGATCTTATTTTCATCGGCGAACGGAAGGATCCTTCGAAAGTGATCAAATATCCTTTCAAATGATTCCTCCGGAGTTCTCTCATATACCCTTCCGGTGAATATCTCACCCATGAAATGCTCCGGTGTAGAGTATTCAGCAACTCCCCACCCATATTCATTGCCATTCCTGTCGATCATGTATCTGAAATCGCTGATTATGACATATCCCTGCGCCTGCAGCCGGCTGATAATCGTGTCAAAGCCCTTATTTCCACCTTTGCGGTAGTTCCCCAGATATTTCAGCCGTTTAGACAGTACAGGAGCATTTTTGTCAATGAGATCATACAGCACCTTGTCTCCATGAAAAACGAGTCCATCCTCGAATCTGGCATCAAAATCATATCCGTCACGCCTGTAATTGGCGAAATCCGGAAACCATTCAGGGCTGATATACGCAGCTTTCTTCTCAAAAAACTTGCCGTAAGCACACCCAAGATCATTGATCACCGGCCCTTTCCATTCCCAGGGTCCTTCACTGCCTGTAAACCATATCCCGGGGTAGACATGCTCCTCTATGGAAAAACCGGTAAGTGAGTTCTCGAAGAAAGGCAGGAACCCCAGCTCTGAAACCGCATTTTCAAGGTCTTCTATTGATCTTATGTATAAATCTTCAATCGTCATGTTTCAAATAATCCTCTTGCCGGAGCTGATCTATCCTTTCGTGTGCTTTCCGAAGTAATCCCTGAGGATCTCAAGCGCCTGCTCCCTTAATACGCCGGCAGTCACTTCCGGCTTCCAGAACGAATTGTCAAATACGATCTTACTGCA
>ONHU01000152.1 GCA_900317675.1 uncultured Eubacteriales bacterium | reverse complement strand
GCTGCGATAAAGTTTGCCAGCTGAATAACTTTGATACCTTCCAGTGCCTTCCTCATCTTTTCTCTGTTCCTCCTTCCGGATGCTGCTTCGCTGCGCTTTCTTATTTGTACTTTTCAGTACTTCGATATTTTGGCGGCGAAGTGTGTTTTTTATTTAACAATAGTATAACTGCGGCACCCACGCTCCCTCCAATAAGCGTTTGGAATCACTTTAAAAGTAAAACCTTATAATCTTTTGATATTTCGTTTTATTTTCTCAATTGCTATAATAAAATCCGTAAGTTGATAAGTATTTGCTTATGAATTTATTTCAAAACAGTTGCTGCCGGCCAGTCCCCCAAACCTTCCCCGGAAGGCATAGTTCTGACAGCATCATTTCGGCAAAGGAGTTCGCACAATGACCACCAATCAGCTAAAGTATTTCATTACAGCTGCAGAAACTCTTAGCTTCACAGAAGCTGGCAAACTGCACTATATTTCACAAACCGCGATCACGCAGCACATCCAGTCTCTGGAGGAGCAGCTCGGCGTCAAACTGTTCGCGCGCGAAAAAAAGCGGGTGCACCTTACACCCGCCGGAGAGATCTTCTATATGGAAGCAAAAGCGATCCTGGAGAGGAGCAAGATCGCGGTAAGCAGAGCCCGAAACGCCGCGGACGGAATCTCAGGCTCCCTGAATATTGGATATGTAAAGGGACAATGTTTTTCCCGCATCACTCCTCTTATAAAGAAGTTCTATTTACAGAATCCTTCCGTAAAGTTCCAGATCTACCGTCAGGCACATCTGGATTTACTTATGAACCTCGAGAAGGGGAAACTGGATTTTATCTTCAACATTGTATACGGCAACACGGATCTCACCAATTACTCTTATCAGCGTATTGGCAGAGACCGGCTCTATGCGGTTCTTCCGCCCGGACACCCCTACTCTCAGCTCTCCTCGATCCGCCGCTATGACCTGAGGGACGAGCCGTTCCTTCTGACAAAATATTACGACGACCCCTCTGCCAAAAAATACGGCCATGTCATTCCGGACAAATACGCGGAGTCGGGCTTCATCCCCAGAATTGACTCACGCTCTTCCGACGCTGAGACTCTGATGATCCTCGTCTCCACCGGCATAGGCATCACCATCCTTCCTGAATCCATTGTGAGCACTCTGGGACACTCCACGGATCTGTCCTTTGTCCCTCTCGAGGGCGATCATGAGTATGTAGACATCCTGGCCATCTGGAAGGACAACACTTCCAATCCCGTCACCCATGTCTTCAAGGACTTCGTGCTGAAGGAATATGGGGTGGAGGAATAATAAAAAAACAAAATCGACCTCTGGGGTAGTTTGTCCCCACTTGGGGACAAACTACCCCAGAGGTCGATTTACACATGGAGGTTAAAAAATGACCGGAACCGTTCCAGTATTATCAATGATATTTATGGCCGTTTCCTGCGCGGTCTGCTTTCTGACGCCGCTGGCGCTCTTTCTATATCTGCGGCTGGTGAAAAAAGCAGATATTTACCCGTTCTTTGCAGGATGCGCCGTGATGCTGCTCTTCGCCTTTATTCTGGAGTCGGGGGTGCACAATCTCGTGTTCTCTTCTCCCGCAGGGCCTGCGATTCGCGGCAATATCTGGCTGTACGCGCTATACGGCGGCTTTATGGCAGGGCTCTTCGAGGAAACAGGACGCTATCTGGCCTTCTCCTTCGCCCTCAAAAAATACCGCGCCAAAAATGTGAATGCCCTGATGTACGGCGCAGGACACGGCGGCTTCGAGGCGATCGTCATCGCCGGTTTCACCATGATCAACAATATTATATGGTCCGTTATGATCAACAACGGAAGCATCTCGTCGATGATCAGTTCTCTGCCCGGCGACCAGGCGGTCCAGGCACAGCAGTCCGTCACTCTTTTGACAACTATGCCTTCCTATCAGTTCCTGCTGAGCGGTGTCGAGAGACTGTCAGCCATCGCTCTGCATATCGCGCTGTCGGTCATCGTCTGGTTTGCCGTCAAGTGGAATGGCAAGCTCTACCTCTATCCGATGGCGATCCTGATCCATTTCGCGGTGGATGCCACAGCAGCTATTCTGTCCGGATTGGGCGTAAATGTGATCCTGATCGAGATCGTTGTGGCTGTTTTAACTGCTGCTGCCGCGCTCTTCGCGAGGCGTTTGTGGCGGGAGACAATGTGAAAAGACTTCTCTGTTTAAAAATTATTTCTAATATATTGTTGCAGTTGGATTTGCAAATGCATATAATAGAAAAAGTTTTTGATGCATTTTATGCATCGAAACTGAATATTATTCATGTCACTGCCGGTTTTCCGAAGATTTTATGCAGTGAACGAATCAATTAAGGAGGAAACAC
>ONHU01000056.1 GCA_900317675.1 uncultured Eubacteriales bacterium | reverse complement strand
GATGTCAGCCTTTCAGCAGCATCACTGTCTTCTCTCAGCCTGGTCATCTCCGGCAGCAAACTGTCGCGAATGATCTCAGCATCGCGGAAATAGTCCTCGTCACTGAGTGAATCGAGCACGCTTACCATTCTCTGCACGCCGCTGTATATCCTGTCTGTCCTCATAGACAGCTCAGTGATTATCTCCTTCTCAAAGCAGCACTCGAGATCAGGTATAGCCCTCTTCTTCTCGTTCAGATTTGCTGACAGCTCTGCTGTATAGCTCTCCACAGCCGGTGCTATCCTCTTTATCACCATGGATCTCATCGTCCTGGCTTCTATGCATATGGTCTTGCAGTAGTTCTCAAGCATGATCTCGCATCTTGACTCGAGTTCCGATCTGCTGAACACCCCATGCTTTTCCAGCATATCCACATTCTTCTCATCAAGAAGATGAGGCACACAGTCAGGAGTCGTCCTGTAATTGGACAGTTTCCTCTTTTCTGCTTCTCTCAGCCACTCATCTTCATATCCGTTGCCGTTGAAAATGATCCGCTTATGATCACGTACAGTCTCTCTTATCAGTGAATATACGGTCTCATTGAGATTTTCTGCTTTTTCAAGTCTCTCGGCATAGTATTCGAGAGCATCCGCTACTGCACTGTTCAGTATGACGTTAGGGAAAGCAAGGCTGCTCATCGAGCCCGGCATCCTGAATTCAAACTTGTTTCCGGTTTCTGTCAGTATTGTCTCTCCTGAATCTCGGCAGGACTTTTGAGCCGAGCTTCATCAGTACTCCTGCGCTTTCTTCATAAGGAATATCTTCTTCTATCGAGTGCAAAACAGCTGTAAGCTCATCTCCGAGGAATATAGAGATCACTGCAGGCGGAGCTTCATGTGCTCCGAGACGGTGATCATTACTGGCCGAGGCAACAGATATCCTCAGCAGATCCTGATATTCGTCCACAGCTCTTATCACTGCACACAGGAACAAGAGGAACTGCGCATTATCGTGAGGTGTGTCCCCCGGCGCCAGAAGGTTGTCGCCTGAATCAGTGGCAAGCGACCAGTTGTTATGTTTACCGCTGCCGTTCACTCCTTCAAAAGGCTTTTCATGGAGAAGCGCGACAAAACCGTGTCTCTCAGCGACCTTCTTGATCATCTCCATGACGAGCTGGTTCTGGTCGACAGTAACATTTACCTTGGTGTATATACACGCGAGTTCATGCTGCGAAGGAGCTACCTCGTTGTGCTCTGTCTTGGCAAACACGCCAAGTTTCCAGAGCTCCCTGTTGAGCTCTTCCATGAATCGCGATATCTCAGGCTTTATCGCCCCGAAATAGTGGTCATCGAGTTCCTGCCCCTTAGGAGGCATCACTCCGAACAGGGTCCTCCCGGTAAATCTCAGGTCAGGTCTCTTGTCATACAGATCGCGCGGCACCAGAAAGTATTCCTGCTCCGCTCCTGCGACCGCGTATACTCTTCTTACGCTGTCATTTCCCATAAGCCTCAGTACCCGCACGGCCTGACGGTTGAGGGCATCCATCGACCTGAGAAGTGATGTCTTTTCATCCATTGCCTCGCCGCTATACGAACAAAATGCAGTCGGTATGCACAGTGTCTTGTCCCTGATGAACGCATATGACGTCGGATCCCATGCGGTATAGCCTCTTGCTTCAAAAGTGGCTCTCAGACCGCCTGAGGGGAAAGATGATGCATCAGGTTCACCTTTTATAAGTTCCCTGCCGGAAAAATCCATTATTACCCCGCCGTCAGGCGAAGCCTGTATGAAGCTGTCATGCTTCTCGGCAGTCACACCGTTGAGGGGCTGGAACCAATGTGTGAAGTGGGTCGCCCCCTTGGACACAGCCCAGTCTTTCATCGCCTGCGCCACGGCATTAGCCATGTCCTGATTCAGAGGATCACCCTGATTAATCGTCTTGCGCATGGAATGATATACGTCAGCTGGCAGCATGGACCTCATAACTTTGTCATCGAAGACCATCGAGCCGAAATAGTCAGATACTCTACCCAAATTGATACCCCCTCATATTATTAGCCTTGAGCTTTGATACACATGATGACCTGCTCAAATTATGAATTTGTATTTAAATAACATATTTTAAAAATACTGCCTCTCTGATTCAAAATGAAATACATATAGCATTAGCGTTTTTATACTTAAAACATATGAAAAGAGGCTAAGAATCACTCACCAACTCCCGCCTCTTATGTATATTTCAATCCTTACTTATCTTTTTGATCTCCAGATAAGATTTTGTCATATTCGGCCTGCAAACGCCTTTGCCCTTACATCTATGTCAGGAACATCGAGTATGCTGAACGGATCGTTTGCAGTCTCAACCATCGCAAACCTGCCGGGGAGAACGAAGCCTTTGTTAAAATTCAGAGCTCCGATTATTTGCTCCGATACGATATCTCCTCCGCTGTATCCGGATACTACAATAGCATATATACGCTTTTGGCGGAATTCATGAACACGGAAGAGTGCCGTAAGTCTATTGATGAAGGCCGTCAGATGAGCATTGAGAGCGTCATTATAATTAGGGCAAATCATAATAAGTGCATCACATTCAAGCATTGCCGGATATACCTGCTCTGTCATTATTCCACCATAGAAACATCTTCCCTGTTCTCCGTAATGCAAACAGTCTTCATATTTGCAACCTATACAATCCCTGATAGCCCCCTCTCTCAGCGATATTTCGGTGATATCTGCCCGGTGCTCAAGATCTTTTTTCACCTTATCCCACAGGAGAAGCGTATTCGATGTTTTCCTGATGCTGGCATGTACCGCCAATATCTTCTGTTGCTTCCAGCTTATGTTTACATCTGGAAAATTGAATTCAATGATCCTTCTTGTAAGGTCTTTTGCCTGCTGGCGATACACTTCATATGGTTCCACGCCTCTGACACCTGACAATACATGAAAATTACCGAGCGATCCGGTTGCTTCTACCAACGGCTTTCCCGGAAATGTGCATCCGGCCATATTTGCGGAGAAGGCTAACCTCCTTGCCAGAGCCTTAGTAAAAAGTTCACTCCCTCCGTCTACTATAATTCCCCCGACTGATCCCTCCAGGCAGTCAGGATGCTTTCTGAAACCTTCCAGAAGGTGATAGTATTCAGTATTAACTCCGGCCTCTGAAAGGCATATCGCAAACAGCACCCTCTGTCCCTTCATATGAATATTGTCCAGTTCAGAAACTTTTTCAACTACAGTTATATGTACCCCTTCAGATGAGATATCACCAAGAACATAAGAAAGGATGTCATCCATTCTTTCGGTCCTGCTGTCTAACTCACATTTCGGTTTGATTACAAGCAGGCCGGGCTTTTTTGAAGCCTGCCTACTCCCCTTGCTATCTAACATCTAATTACCCTTTTGTTATTACCTTATCTTACAGAGATTGATATATGCCCTTTTTATGCGTTCATATAATGTTTCAGGCAGTGGAATGTCCTCATACTCCCATCCATCTGCGGTCATTCTGTTCCTGATACCAAGAAATGCTCCACACTCCCTGCTGCCGAAGTATATTGACCCGTAATGCCACTCTCCTCTAAGAGTAAGCAATATCGGGATTGCTGCAGATGACAGTGCAGGAGCTATATAAGGCTTGAATCCCAGGTCCCTGACTCGAATATTTGCCTTAACAGCAAGATCAGTGAGGATACATGAAAATTCTTCATCATAATTATCTATGCTGTTTGCAATGACAAGGTCCTTTCCGTGCGGACCATAAGCTCTTCCTTCACTGGCGTACAGTGCCGCCTTTTCCCTCACTTCAGGTGTTACAGATGCACCATCTGACAAAGGATATTCTCCCGATGCTATCCTGTTCGCATAATACTCAGCTCTCTTGTTCATGACGCCTAGTCCGTATCCGTGTATCTGCCAAGGCTCAAGACCGGAGGAATCGAGAAATGCCGCCGCCAGATTGTCTACAGGGTCACTGACTACAGCGATCATGCCTTTATACTCTGCCGTACGGGCAAGCCCGGCATAGTGTGCTATGATTTTCCTGTTGGCCTCCAGTTGTGCCATGCGCACATCTGTAATATCTGACTCCAGCGGAGGTATTCCCTTACTCGCGCAGAAGATCATCAAATCACAGTCAAACAATGTATCCTCGGTTACAATATGGACCGGCGGCAGGCTTTTGATTCCAAAAGGATACCCAACTTGGTTCATTTCCATCTCAAGGCGTTCCAGATTTTCAAGGCGGATATCCATAATTCCGATATCTGAGATAACATCTCCACCAAGCAGGAGCAGTCCTGTCAGCATAGTCATCCCTACATCCCCAAGCGCAAGAATATTCACTTTATTCCAGCCTCCTGGTTTCACCGGGCATCCTGAAACCGGTAAGGCATCAGTTATTTTTAAATCGTCTAGTATTTCATGTATATATTTCATATTATTTCTTCCTGTTAAAAGTCATTCATCCGATTCTGTTTAGCAATTAGATCTGAGCATAAACAGTCTTTTGGTCCTTCGAATCTCGTTCTCGACATAAACTGACGGAGCGATGTGGTCATCGTACTGCAGACCGAATCCAAGCACCGGTCTGCGCGGGTTAGTCAGCACTGCGCCAAGTCTCCTGACTGTCAGCTTCTTTTCAAAAGTACTCTGATACTCTTGCTCCAGAACATGCAGGATATCTGCGGCATTCTCAAGACAGGTTATCGAATACTTTCGCATGCTCTCTGCATCTCCGTCATCTATGAAGCAAGGCTCTGCATATGGCAATATCAGATTTACAGAAGCATTGCCCTCTTTCGCAGGCGCATCCGGCCTTCTCTTTACAGCATACCATCCTGCACCCGCAGCGCTTGCTTCATGGTTTCTCTCATCTGAATGTCCTGTTTTTTTAATGTCCCTGTCATCTTCCGGGTTATCTATGCTGTCGCCTCCGATGAAAGGATAACAGTCACGTTCATTGACCCACATGCTGATTGAAGGAATAAAGTATGCGCCTCGAACATCTCTTCCTCTAAGCCGCATGCTGTCAAGCGCCTTACCTGTAAGAAGACCGACTATAACTTTGCGGACTTCTACATCATGCTTTCTGAGTATAGGATCTATCTTGTTGAGTCTCTGACCTGAATGGAGCAGATCGTCGATGAGCACAACCGGCCTTTCAAAAGACTTTATCGTTCTGGCCTGATCATCAAGTGTCTGGTACCCTCTTGACTCCCTGACATCAAAGCCTTTGAGGTCATTACGAAAATACTTCTCTGTTCTCATGGCTTTAGTGACAGTATTAGGCACCACAATGTCTGCGAGTGCCTTGCCGAAAGGTACAGCAAGATAAGGACCGCGCTTCCTATGCGGGTCAGGTAAGACAGACACTCCGTTCTCTTCCGCTACAAGATCGGCTATCTTGCTGTAGACAGCGCTTGTGTTGAAAGATAGAAGCAGCCTGCCAGGGTATATTTCTCTGAAAGTTCTAAGCAGTTTGGCATGTGCCTTGTCAAAAGCCCTCTGGACCCTCGGATTCTTATTTAGCGGAGATTTTACGACTGTATCGGCATCCTTGAAAATGGCTATAGGGTTCTTCATATCTACTGCATATACCGGATTATCAGCGTCAGAAGAAATATTGACAAACCCCTGATCCATCATTGTCTGTACTGCAAGAGGATCTGCTGCATTTCCGCACACAGGATGGAAAACAGCATAGGTGTAGTCTCTGGCCATAAGAGAAGTCAGCAGTTCTGTCAATAGTATCTGACGTATATATGAAACACGTTCTCCGCCTGAAACAAAAAACGCTCCGATTACAGCTATCTCCCCTCCGGCATTACTTCTTATATGCGATGCGACTTCAATATCTCTGAATTCTTCGAGCAGGTCACTGGTCTTCAGTCTTCTTGCTCCAGCTACAGCTGACAGCCTTCCGTCCGCTGTTTCTATGATGACTTTTCTGAGATCCGGCCTTGTAAGATACTCTATAATCCTTTCCGAATTATCACTTATGCCACCGAGAGCAGAAGAGAAATATCCGCGCTTAGTCATTTCACCCGGATCATATGCTCTGATATTGAGTTCTCTGGCCTCCATTACGTATTTATCTGCCGGTTCCCTGACATACAGGTTCATATCATAAATATAGTTCTGTACAACAGGATCCACCAGACTGGACACATCCCTGCCAAGATCTACATTCTCACGTATTTTAGTAGAGCTGATGTCTTCATAATACTTATCCAACTGCAGCTGCAGCACTTTAGCTGATATAGGGAATCCTTCTCCATCAGCTTCGATACGCTTAGCCTCACGTTCAAAAACTATGTGATTGAAGCCATGAATGGAATTCTCCTGCGGTTTTTTCTTATAAGCAGATGCATTCATTACTACATCAGATCCGACCGCAATATATAGTTCCCTGCCTTCAAACAATTCTCTCAAACACCTTAGATCTGACGGGCTGGCAATATTTACAGATATGTCATCAGGGAATATGTATAATCCCTCTTCATCAGCAACTGACATGGCAAGAATGTTTCTTCTGACCATATGCGGTAATGTCTTTTTGGACCATGAAAACTCATCGATTGCAAGATAAACATCAATTCCCATATCCCTGATCGTAGTTGCGATTGCTTTATGCCCCAGACTGAATGGATCAAAAGTGCCCGGGAAAAACGCTGCAGGCTTCTCTGGCGCAGCAGCCATGTCTCCCTTCTCGGCCCTGTATTCCGAAATGAAACTGTAAACTGCTCCTATCGCTGATGCGTTATTGTAAAAGTCGAGTTCCTCGGCACTTGCCGCCTCAGGAAGGAATGTAAGCAACCTCTTAAAGCAGCATGCAGCCACATCAGCTTTATCATCCAGAGAAAGCATCTCACTTGCAAAAACATGCACGCAGAAAGTTCTAACTGCCTCTCTGGAAATGCCTTTTTTGTAATAAGCGCATCCTTTCATCAGCAGTCCAAGGATCCTGTCTCTTCTCTTTGTTTTTATTCCGTCATCTTCGTCAAAGCCGTATGTACCGTAATTCTCCGTCAGGACAGCTAAAGTATTAAGCGCAGCAGATGCAGTCCTGTCGCTTCCTGAATTGAAGAGTCTTTCAAATTCACCCAGCGTCTCATCAAGCTCTTCAGGAGGCAAGTGCAGCATGACTCTTCCAAGATAGTCCGGGATCATCCCTGAGAATTGATAGTCCTCTATCTCCAGTCCGTTGTAAAGTTCGATAACGAGTTCATTAATCTGATCAGGACCCATCTTCTTTACAACCTCGAGCAATGCTTCGCCGGCGGATTTACGTACAGTCACAGTCTCACTGACTTTGATCATGTTGGAGAAATGCGTAGCTATCTGCATCAATGTTCCATGAGCAGACACGCCTTCAGCCTCCTTACGCAGGATCGAGATGTTCGCCATTTTTATCACCCATGGGATATGGACCTTAAGGTCATCAAGAAAAATAGAAGAAAGTTTCTCATCGGAAATGACCCCGTTATCAATCCTGAGCAGATTTCTTTTGCGGGTATTGTATTCCGGCTCTTCAATAAAGCCATAAGCTCTTTCAACAGCAAGTGTTATAAGATCGGTACTTTGTCCGAACTTATTCCTGACGTTGCTGCAAAAAGATTTGACAGTATTAATAAAACTCTCGCTACATATCAATGGGTCTATTCTGAGCACCGTGATCATAAGAACGGTAAGTTTTTCTTCATCGCAGTTCTCTGCCAGGAGATATCCGGCAAGAATATCCAGATACCTGTGTCTGCAGGATACCTTGCAATTCTTTACAACAGAACGCACAAAGAAATCCGTGCTGCCTATGATCCACTTGCGGTGTATATCTGTAAACTTATGGTCAGGTTCGAGAAGCAGCTTTATATACTGCTCAAACATGCTAAGGTTGGTTACATTGTCATCAGGAGCAGGTATATCTTCCGGAAGTTCCTTTTTGTACTCCTTGCGATATTTTGCCACTATATACCCCATAGCATCAGCCGTCTGCTCGCGCAGATCGCTCTCATTATGAGCAAGCATCTCATAGAGAAATCTCAGCGCCATTCCCTTCTGACTGTCTGTCATATATGTAGAATACCTCTTGAGGATATCTATATATGTACGGACATTTTTCCAGTCATGCTCACTGCGTGCAGCTTCAAGGAGACTCCCGAACTGTCTGTCATCACTGAACCTGCTCATGACCCTGATGTTGTGATCTATGGCTCTGTATGACAGCTGCCTTATGACTTCGTCGGCCGGCAGCATCACTGACTCCCGTTTGACCGGTATTGTTTTTCCCTCATATTCACGGGGATATTCATCATTTTCATCTTCAATATATGTACTGACACCGTGCTCAGTCATATAGCCTTCGAAGTCCTTTAGTTTCCGGTATACCTTTAAGTATCTCTGCCTCTTGGCTTCGTCAACATTATCAAGCTTATTCAGTATGATATCGAAAGCCTCTTTCAGACTATAGAAGTGTATTATCTCTTTACCATTTTCGCGCGTGCTTTTGGTTCTGAAATCCGCATATATAAGCAGCAGTGACTCAACAGAAAGATTGTCCAGTTCGAGGTCCCATGTCGAATGATTAGCGGCTATATGAGCTATCTGCATGAGCCCATACCGCTCCAGGCAACGGTCTGTATAATAGTAATGAAGATATGGAACACGTCTCTCTTCACGTTTACGGCATCCATACTTGCCAATATCGTGGGTAGCTGCAGCTGCGGAAACCAGTCCAAGATCTACTGGCACCCCAGACCTGTGTAACTGTCGGGCAATATACATCGCAACATAATGAACACCGCTCACGTGTCCCAGTGTATTGAAAGAAGTGATCTCCGCGCCTATACGCATAAACTCGTAGATATAATTATCACGTATTACCCTCTTCATTCTCAGGTATTCACGAGTAAATCCATTTTCATCGATCTCGCTGTCTGAGAGAATCAGCATGTCACGTCTAGGGTCAAACGGGCAATTCTTTCTTTCATACTCATATACGCCGCGCAGGAATCTCAGCAAGCATATTCTACTGACTGTTATTCTTTCATTTGTGTGTGGCGCTTCGAGATGAGGAAAAAGCACACTTCTGAGATACAGATATGTATTCATGAGCCATCCCTCATCAGGCTCATCCTCATCCACATCAAAAAAGCATTTTCCCGCAGTCTTTTTCCAAACTACAAGAATGTCCTCTGCTCTGATTCTTCCCCTATCATCTGTAAGCTCAAGAAGCATGGAAGCTGCATCATAAAACACAGGCCTGAAATTTCTGATATCTTCTCTGCTGATACCTGCAAGCCTGAGCCAGCTCCGGTCACAATAAGACTTAACTAGTTCCTGCTGCAACAATTCAAAATTACTCATAATACTCTTCCACCAGTTCTTTCACAAAGTCTATAAAGTATTCTTCTATGGAAGGAAGTGGATGCCCTTTTCTCCACACGAACAGATACTCAATTGTTTTATCCTCTCCCTCAAGCTCTCTGAAAACGAGATAATCATTAGGAATATACGCCGTTCTCGGAAAAATGCTTATCCCTACCATTTTCCCGGCGAGAGCCGCAGCATCCAGGTAACTGTCCATCTCGCAGACGATTCTCGGTTCAGCTCCCACCTCCCTGAACCACCTGTATATAGTATCAATAAACGCTTTTCTGCTTGGGACGATGAGGCTTTCACCTTCCAGATCCGTAATTTTTATCTCATTGCCTCCGTACTCTGCAAGAGGATGGGATTTATTCATTAGTGCTGCAATACGCTCTTCTCCTACATGGAAACTGTGAAGGAGCGAATGATCACATGGCGAAGTTATGACAGCAAGGCTAATAAGCCCGCTCCTCATTTTTTCCAGCAGATCATCTGTGCTTCCATCCAGTATGCGGAACCTGATATTGGGATGGATGTTGAGGAATCCAACGAACCACTCCGCCGCGATGTCAGGAGCCATACCCTCTACAAGACCTATGGATATAGTGCCTCTCACGCCTTCACCCATAGAATGTATCTCTGACTTAGTCTTATCTGTCAGACTGATTATTTCTTTGGCTCTCCTGTAAAGAAGCTGTCCGCACTCAGTCAGCTTTAACCGTCTATTGCCTCTAATGAATAATTGTGTGCCGAGTTCTGCCTCAAGACCTTTGATCTGCGCACTCAGCGGAGGCTGGCTCATATGCAGTTTTTCTGCGGCTTTTGTAATGTTCAGTTCCTCTGCAACAGTAATGAAATATTGTAAAGATCTTATATCCATTCCGTTATCCCTTTTTATTTTGTTCACCAACTTATCTCATCACTTTACAAAATCATCGTGAGTTAAAGATACAATCGTATTTTTACCCTTTAAAATACATATTACATTGGTGTTACTATACGAATTTCATATGATTTGACTCTATGCTGCTCATTCATCGATGGTAACAAGTTCAACGACAACAAAGGAGCTTACGCCAGATTCCGCAGATTATCTGATGAGATCTACATCGAGAATGCACTGTCTTCTTAGTTCTATTCTCGAATGCCCATGGGACTTTTCAGGGCAAATCTTAAAAATGTAACAGTTCAGATCCCATCTGTAACAGAAA
>ONHU01000178.1 GCA_900317675.1 uncultured Eubacteriales bacterium | reverse complement strand
TGAATCTACAGCAGCAGAAGCAACCGAGAGCGTCGCTGAAGCGGCAGCTTCCGAGGATGCAGAGCTTGTAACTGTCACAGAAGGCAAACTCACCATGAGTACCAACGCAGCATTCCCGCCGTATGAGATGACAACAGACAGCGGTGATCTTGAAGGTATCGACATCGAGGTTGCAGGCGCTATCGCTAAGAAGCTTGGTCTTGAGCTTCAGGTAGATGATATGGACTTTGACGCAGCTCTTCTTGCAGCACAGCAGGGCAAGAGCGATATCGTTATGGCAGGTGTTTCCGTAACAGAAGAGCGCCAGAAGGTCATGGAGTTTTCCGACTCCTACGCAACGGGCGTTCAGGTCATCATCGTTAAGGAAGATTCTGATATTGCTTCCGTCGAAAATCTTGATGGCAAGATGATCGGTACACAGCGCGGCACAACAGGCAATATCTATTGCACAGATGATTACGGCGAAGACCACATCACAACATATGACAACGGCCTTACAGCTGTTCAGGCTCTTATGAACGGACAGGTCGACTGTGTTGTTATCGATCAGGAGCCGGCCAAGGCATTTGTCGCTGCAAATCAGGGACTTAAGATCCTTGATACCGAGTATGTTTCCGAAGATTATGCAATCGGTATGGCAAAGGGCAACACAGCTCTTCAGAGTGCTGTAAATAAGGCGCTTGCAGAACTTCAGGAAGACGGTACGGTTCAGTCTATCGTTGACAAGTATATCGCTGCAAAATAAAGTAGTTTATTTCCGGATCCGGAGCAGTCTGAATTTACCGCGACGGATCCGGTTTCCTATATAAAGAGAAGAAGGAGGCTTTAAATTGGAAGAGTTATATGAAGCCTTATCGCAGATGGCGACAAGCGGCGAAAAACTGAGCTTCGCTCAAAACTTCTTTATGAAGTTTTATCAGGCTTTTCTGTACAATGAACGTTGGAAGCTCTATTTGGGAGGAGTAGGAACTACACTTCTGGTCACGGCCTGTGCTCTTATTCTCGGCATACTGCTCGGAATCATCGTCGCACTTGTCCGCACGGCTCACGATCAGCAGAAGTCCCGTAAGAGTATTCTGCTTGGAATTTTGAATCTCATTTTCAAGATTTATGTAACGATCATCCGCGGCACGCCGATGATGGTACAGCTGCTTATCATGGGAATGGTCGTGTTCTCATCCAGCCGCAATTTTACATTTGTCGGAACATTGACGCTGGGTATCAATTCGGGCGCTTATGTTTCCGAGATCATCCGCGGTGGTCTGATGGCTGTCGATTCCGGACAGATGGAGGCCGGACGCAGTCTGGGACTCAATTATATGACGACCATGATTCATATTATTATTCCTCAGGCTATCAAGTCGGTCCTGCCTGCTATGCCGGACGCAGTCTGGGACTCAATTATATGACGACCATGATTCATATTATTATTCCTCAGGCTATCAAGTCGGTCCTGCCTGCTATGGGTAATGAGTTCATCATCCTTCTCAAGGATACTTCTCTTATCACTGTAATCGGCGGCAAGGAACTGCTTTATGCCGCACAGGGAGTTATGAACCGTACATATGAGGCCATGTTCCCTCTGCTCATTACAGCAGTGATTTATCTGATACTCGTCATGATCTTTACGTATCTTCTCGGATTATTTGAAAGGAGGTTGAGACAGAGTGATCGCCGTTAAGAATCTGCAGAAAAGTTTCGGAGGCCTGAAAGTCCTCGATGGTATCGACCTTGAAGTGGAACAGGGAGACGTGATCGTTCTTGTCGGTCCCTCCGGATGCGGAAAGTCCACATTCCTGAGATGTCTTACACATCTCGAAGAACCCACTGGCGGACAGATTTTCCTGGATGGAAAAGAGGTAAAAGACCGCGATATCGATCAGGTGCGTTCGAAGATGGGAATGGTGTTCCAGCATTTTAACCTGTTTCCGCACATGACCGTTAAGAAGAACATTACTCTGGCCCCTGTCCTTCTGAAAAAGAAGACGCAGGCAGAGGCCGATAAGCAGGCGATGGAACTGCTTGAGAGAATCGGACTTGCTGACAAGGCGGATGAATATCCGAACATGCTCTCCGGCGGACAGAAACAGCGAATCGCTATCGTGCGCGCGCTGGCTATGGATCCGGAAGTTCTCCTATTCGACGAGCCTACAAGTGCTCTCGATCCCGAGATGGTAGGGGAGGTTCTTGAGCTTATGAAAGTTCTTGCCAAGAACGGAATGACAATGGTGGTTGTTACGCACGAGATGGGATTTGCCAAGGAGGTCGCCTCGAGGGTGATTTTCATCGACAAGGGCAAGATTCAGGAGGATAAGCCTCCGCAGGAGTTCTTCGCCAATCCGGAGAATCCGAGACTGAGGGATTTCCTGTCGAAGGTTCTTGTGTGAGTACAATCAAGAATAAAGGGGGTTGTCGCATTAAGACAAAACACTACTACATATAGCAGATATTATTTGAAAATATCGGCTATATGTAGTGGTGAACCGTCTAATGCGACAGCGCCTTTTTTTTCTGATTCAAAAGCATTTGTGCAAGCAATTGAATTTGAAACAATGAAATGATAAAATGAATACACAAGATATAACCCCCCGGGGAGGTTATGTATGCTGCAAGATGAACCGGGTATTAATAAAGGAGGATGCTTATGAGTG
Source organism: uncultured Eubacteriales bacterium (assembly GCA_900317675.1). Taxonomy (GTDB): domain Bacteria; phylum Bacillota; class Clostridia; order Peptostreptococcales; family Anaerovoracaceae; genus Crickella. The sequence goes on along the minus strand of ONHU01000178.1, from coordinate 99 downwards.
ACAAGAACGCTGTGCCGGGTAAGGACGGCAACAAGTATGTTCCGTTTGAGGAGAGAACAGGGGAGGCGTCCGTTGTCTATTTTACGAGAGATCTGTCAG
>ONHU01000055.1 GCA_900317675.1 uncultured Eubacteriales bacterium | reverse complement strand
GGCCGGGGACTGTTGAACCTGAGGCTCTGCCCATGCGTTCAGTGTCGAAACAATTAAAAAAGTGATCTCATAAATCGCTTGACATGAGGTCACTTCATAGAAAGGATACAGCAAAATGGCAAGAAGGAAGAAAAAAGCGAAAGCCCAGAATGGTGATGGTTCATTCAGAATAAAGCCGAGCGGACTTATTGAATACAGGTTCTGCTATAAAGACGAATATGATCGGAGGCAGAGAAAATCTGTATCAGGTATGACGGAGCAGGAGTGTCTTGATAAGGCGGATGAATTTCTTGCCGGAAGAGCAAAGCTTAATAAGGACCTTGATGCTAATTCATCTATAGTAGAGATCCTCAGATACAAGTACCGTATGGATTATGAGAAGAACTTCCTGAGCGATGCGGGCTATGGGCGAAACCTCGATAATGTGAAGATTATCGAAAAGGGTCCTATAGGATGCATGCCTATAGTCATAGTTGAAAAAAAGCACATTGATATGTATCTGAAGGAAATCACACGGTACTCGAACAGTGTGATAGAGAAGATATTTCTGCAGCTGAAGCTCGCGTTTTCAATCGCAGTGGAAGAGGGCCTCGTTACTTATAATCCTATGCTGTCTCACAGTATTCGCAGGCCGAAGTCGGTCAAGGCCGATAAGAAGGTGCGTGGACTTTCTGCTGAAGAGCAGAAGAGATTTGTTGATGCTATGGATAATAAGAATCCGCCGAAGGGGAGGAATGACTACAGGCTGCAGCTATTCATTGAACTGTACAGTGGTCTGAGAATGGGAGAGATCAACGCTCTTACCCTGAAGGACATTGACTTTGAAAACAACGTGATACATGTCAGGGGAACTATATCCAAGGATGCAGACAACAAGTTTTTCCTTAAGGAAAGCACCAAAACTGAAGCGGGAATGAGGGATGTGCCAATCAGCTCAAGTCTGAAGCCATACCTTGAAGATGCTGTCAGGAAGTATCGCAGAAACAAAGAGAATCTTCTGTTCTACGATCATGTTACAAAGACGGTAATATCGACTAATCAGGTCAATTCTTATTATAAGAGGATCTGCAATATTGCTGGAATCACTTCAGATGGGCAGCATGCACTGAGACACACATTCGCGACGAGATGTATTGAGTCAGGAGTTCCGGCTGTAGTCCTTAAGACATGGCTTGGTCATACAGACATACACGTTACACTAGATACATACACAGATGTGTTCAAGTCGATGGACAACGATGCAATCAATAAATTCGATGCACATCTGGATATGATGTAAACGTTCAGGCAGTGTGAATGGCGGGGAATACCCGTCATTTTGTTTGATCGGATGGCAGTCAGCAATTGACAAATGAAGGTTGTCATGGTATAAGAATATTGGGTGATGGACATCTCCATCCGTGTGGCTAACACGTAAAATCCGAAATTAATGCAGGACATAAGGGCCTGAGGTTGGCGGGCAACGATAAAATCCGAAACTGATGCAGGACACAAGGGCCTGAGGATGGCGGACATCGATAAAATTAGTCACAAAGGGAGATTATGATACATTCGTGTTGTAATCTCCCTTTTATGTTATGAGGTATATGAAATGATTACAAAGAAAGAATGCCTTGCCACCCTGTTTAAGGCGGCCACGCTATATAAACAGAACTTTTTGGGCAATAAGTATCTGGTTCTTTATATTGATGAAAATAGAAAGCCTGACTATATTGAGATTGTATTCTATAAAGCAAGCTTCCTTCATTTGACCGGACTTTTGTTCACAAAGAAAGGTGGAAACTCAAACCAGTTCTTTGACTTATGTCTGAAGAAGAGACTAAAAGAATCGGATTTTGAATTCGATGATAGCGGATTTGCAGAACTCAAGCTTAATGTAATTGAATATTTATTCGCAGAGGATATGTCAGCAAGAACTATTGGTGACTACAATTATTCTCAGCCAGTATTACAGACAGATAAGCTGGTAGGAGGGGTTTACGCGTGCCTTGGCGTACTGCGTAGTTCTAAAGGTTATTTCTTTCCGAACACTACAAGAAGCGGAGATATCGGAGATCTTGTCACTAAGAAACGCCCAATTGTTGCCATCTTCAAAAAACAGCATACGCAGCCACTTTATGATGCGATGGTTCATAAGACAAGGAACGAAAAATACAGAAGCTTTGTTATACCTAACAGAATTAAAAAACTATTATCTGAAGATGTAATAAAGGCATTCACTGACAATAAAGTCGATGATGAGTGAAAATCTTGCTGCATTAAGCAAGTACATTATTAATCAGTTGGGTCCGGGTATGGGGCTGACGGAAAAACAGATCTCTGAAACGCAGTAATTGCAAGGGATACACGTTCAATTTTTTACCATGTCCTCCGCCAGAGAAGCCCGAGATTTCAACGATCCCGGGCTTTTTTCGTGGCCTGAGAATTGGGTACAGCTGGGTACAGCTATGCTGCCCCGGTGAAAGAGATCTGAACACGAGCATTTTCAAGCTGTCTGGCTCTTTCTTCCCGTGCAGATCTGTCATAACAGTAATTGTTCAGAGTAGTTCTGGCATCATTGTGACCAACATAATTTTGTATGGTTCTTATGTTCACGTTCGCGTCAATAAGCGATGAAATGAACGTTCTCCGGCCAGAATACGGAGTGTTTTGCGGGATACCTATGCTTTTACAGATGACAGGAAATGTCTTGCGGAGTCTGTCATAAAAACTCTTGAAGCGATCATTCATCATGAAGATATATTCAGGGTTTTCAATGCCTTCTTCCAGCTGCCTTTGTCTTGCAGCTTCTATTATCTCTTTGGCCAGCGAAGTTAGGATGATCCGCCGGAAGCCGTGACCGGCTTTGGTGCGGTTTTCCCTGATGACATTCGCCTTATCTGAGTAATATCTCCTGATGATGATCTCATCGCCATCAATGTCAGAATACCGCAGGGTAGCGAGCTCACTAGGTCTGAGACCTGCCTGAAACAGCATTATTATGCCAAGCGGCAGGAGCTGATGAACCGGATAGTATTTGCTTTCGAAGTGTTCCCAGCATTTCCTGTAGAGTGCAAGTTCCATGTCAGGCGAGAGCACTTTGTGTTCGTCCGACTTGATCTCCGGCTGACGGAATACATTGCGATTGGTGATCTTGAGCATTGTGTACGGATTCCTGTCAATGATCTCCTCCATGGCAGCATACTCAAACATCTGCTTCATCCATGTGGCGACATTTCCGAATTCCTTCTGGGTCAGGTCATGCTTTTCGATCAGACCATAAGCCCACTCCTGAAGGATTTTAAGCCTTATCTTCCTGATGGGAACATGGATGATGTCAGTATTTTCGTAGTGATTCTTCCATACTGACAGGTTCCTTTTGGCAGTGGACTCGCTCCATGTCGTTTTCTTCTTGTACTCAAGAAATTCTGGAAAAATGCTGGCAAGTGTAGGCTCTTTGATCTTTTCAACGTTTTCAAGATGCCACAAAAACACTTTCTCAAGCAGTTCTTCTTCGGTAGGTGCCTTGATGGTATATCTGCCGTCACTTCGGCTGCTGTCCTTTAGCTTGATATAGTACCGCTGGTCCTTGCCGTTAAGCTTTTTTATCTGTCCTCTGTAATTGTCAAGGATCTTGTTCTTGCGTGCTTTTCTCATATATTCTTTCACGCCGTCCAGACTTATACTACCATCATCATTTCTGAATTGTAAACATTCGTCCGGACAACTTGCGATGAATTCCAATACTTCAGCATCAGAAGGTGCCGATGCCTTCAGCAGGAATTCTTTCTTGCTGTCAGTCATATAAACACCTCCCGTCACATTCATAATTACAGCAAAAAAATAAGTGATGAACTTAGTTATCACCTCCCGTCTCGATCTCTGTGGTTTCTGCTGCGGATCATTCCGCAGGCTTTGAGTTCTATTTCTATGTCCTTTTGTACCTGCTGACTTCTTTCAAGTGTGAATTCAGCGGTCCTGATATCCTTGCGCAGATTACCGATCTCTGCAGTAAGGCTGTCTCTTTCAGTCGTCAAATGTTCTATGTGATCTGGTTCTGAAGCTCGCCTCAGTTTATTCCTTATCTTGTTTCTGGTCTCGGAAAGCTCCGCCATTTTCTGTTCTGAATCAGTTATGAAAGCCTGAACCTCCTCATCAGTTCTAAGGTGTTCCCGTGCCATAAGCCTTGCGCAGGCGGAGTATTTGTCACACATCCGGCCTGCCTCTCTCATCTCAGGTGACAGCGGCCGGTGCTTTTTCTTCGGGCGGTATCCGAGCAGATACAGATAGTGAAGATACAGTCCGTAGAGTCCTCCGATCTTTCGTGCAGTCTTTTTCGTACCGTTGACGTGGATGCGGGTATAATTTGGAGGCTTCATAGTCATGAGATGTTTTTCTCGATTAATCGCTACGATATCGTAATCATTCGCGTTGATCCTCTGAGCGATCCTGTCGAGTTCATATTCCTCGCCAAGACGGTAAAGCCGTACGGCTTTCTGAGAATTAACTGACCTGATAGTAGGATACTTCCTTGAATAACTGTAGCTGATGATATATCCCTGCTGCTTCATCAGACTTATGAACGTTGGGAAATTGGTGCTGAGTGAAACCGCATTATCTATTGGTAGGCTCGCCGTTTTTCTCGGCAAAGTGGATCTGCCGTGGTGTTTTTCCGCGAGGCTTTTCTATAACAGAAAGGCCTTCCTTCCGGCATATCTCATCAGATAACCTGCGCAGTTTGCTGTACGCAGCCTTGTTGTCATTGAATTTCTTTCCGTCAATGAATGAAACAGAACAACACACCAGGTGGTTGTGCAAATGGTCGCGATCCAGATGGGTAGCAATCAGCACCTGATATCTGTCTCCCCACATCCTGCGTGCGAGTTCTACTCCAAGCTGATGACATTGTTCAGGCGTTACTTCGCCCGGCCTGAATGACTGGTAACAGTGATAGGCGACATTGCCACCGGTCTTTCCGAAAAGCATCTGAGTATTGATCATCTCCTCGAGTGCTGTATCTGCAGAGCAATTCACACCCGTGACATAACATGCTTTTTCGGTTTTCTCTGTAGTATCTGCGATTGTTTTATCTCCATTCATAGCGTACCTGATGACAGAAGCAAGATCATCTTCTGATGTTTTTTCAGGGTTGGATGCATAATCAACGACACGCTTAAGGCTGTCTCTGACAGGCCATATTTTAGTCGTTGCCATCTGATTTCACCTCCGGCTTTGGATAAATATGCCGCATAAGCTGCAGTGTCTCGACCATGATCCTGAGCAGATCTGCGTAGATCTCATCACAGAATTTCTGAGTGACGGGATCCGGTGACTGTCGCTTCAAGTCGCTAACAGTCCTGATCACTTCATTGATTCTGAGAAAACTATCTTCAATTTCTTTTGCGGGAAGTTCCTTAGGCACGACTTTCATAGCGATCTGCCTGAGGTATTCTGAGACATTCAGTCTGCATTTTCTTGCGTTACGTTCTATCTTTTTCTTTTCTTCCGGGGTCACTCTGATGTTGATCCCGAGATTCCTCTGTCTGTTTGTCATATAAAAAACCTTTCCTTAGTCATATGTTTTCGCACATAGTTGATCCTGAAATAACTGATAGGGGTTGCAGGGGCAGAGCCCCTCCCGGTATTGCCACGAAGTGCAGTGCCGCGGCTGTGTGAGTATTGCCACAATGTGGCTGGCGATACATAGCCTATGCTCGCTACTCTTATGGACAGACCTCCGGCTGTCCATAGTGGCAACACCCGTGGCGATACACGGATGTTGTTCCTCTTTGTGAGATGGCGATACAAGGTGGCAATACCTGTAAACTTCCCATATGACGGAAATGACGCTAATGACGGCATATCGCTCCTAGAGCAGGGAAGCGTCATAAGCGTCACGAGCGTCATCATTATCAAGGGAGTCCTGATCTGTATATGAGCAGAAATGTTCGTCTGCTCCTTCGGCAGGTTCTTCAGCTACTGTGAACACATAGTTGCGCTCACTTGATACGCGTGCGCTATCATATGTGATCCCGAGAGGGAGCAGCACTTCGTCATGGAACTTCGAGAGCGCTCTGCTGAGAGCATGCGGCTTGACATGAGGAAGACCGATCTCTTTAAGTAGGGCTGACATTGTGCCGGTGAATCCACCCTCAGCCATCAGGTAGTCGACCACCTTATATACGATTTCAGGAACATTCTCTCTTGCGATGTCTTCTTCTGACTTCTCTTCGATAACCTGCCACTCTGGATGCTGCCACTGCATCACAAGTTCAATATCCGGTGCATCACGTCCACTCACGCTGAGAGTACCTGCAGTGCCGCCGCGATTCTTGCGGAGAATGAGAATCATATCGGCTGTTCCGGTGACTGCTGATGAACCCAGCACATCATTGTTGCCGTCTTTTGAATCGTGCTTCTTGCGTGTGTGGTGTACAAACACAATCGCAATCCTGCGGTAATCGGCGATCTCCTTAAGCTGTGCAAGCTCCTCATATTCGCATGCATATTGATTGGCATTCGATGTTGGGTCACCGTGTCGGATCTTCTGCAGTGTGTCTACGATCACAAGCCTGACTCCCGGATTGCTGTCCAGACATCTCTCAAGATCACTGATGAAATCATTGCATGGATCCTTTATTGAGGTAGCGTATATCAGTCCCGATGGGGGAGCGGTCCCTATATCCAAGAGTCTGCTCTTGAGCCTTGCATCCGTATCTTCAAGTGCGTAGTATGCTACATCACACTTATTGACATCATGTCCAAGGAATGGTTCACCCAGGCTGACAGATAAAGCCAGCCTAAGCATCAGCCAGCTCTTACATGACTTTGGAGCACCTGCTATTATGGTCAGACCTGTTGGAATGAGTCCGTCGACTATCATGTCTGGCTTGCATCCACCGACAGGGTTATAGAAGAGTTCTTCTGCGCTTTTGAAATTAGTAGTAATTTGTTTGTTTTCAGGCATAAAGCCTCCTTTCCCGGCATCATTGCCGTTTCCTTTTGCTTCGTTTGGAATTGTATTCAGGGCATTGAATTATCACTGCTCTGAAGCTTTGCTTACATTCACGGTCACATTTACGGCACAGCTCGTTATATGTGATGCGCCCGCGATCATTACAGCTCGTTATATGTGATGCGCCCGCGATCATTCAGGAAGTAGTTCCATTCTTCCTTGTCGCGCTTTGACATTCTTGGCATTGGTATCACCTCCGATCCTCATTGAGATAACTGATACTTAGAAATAACGTGCAAAACAATAACGCCTCTATACCCAGTGGTAAGATGTATGATCTCGGGGCGAAAAACGACGTTTTTTTCTGGTTGTGACCATGTTTTTTGCGAGCAAGATACAACGGCCGGCTCATATATCCTATGAGTGCGTAAGGGGTGATTTTGATGTGTCTGTTTTTTTTGCCCTCAGTCATGGAATGACTGAAATACCTGTTGAAACAGGGAGGAACAGGTCTTATAATAAACATACGTTCGGAACAGATGTTTAACTTTTCCCGATTAGCACATGATGACCTCGTAATCTCCCTCTACTAATAGGGAAAATCTAAGGGGTAAAACGGAACTAAAATTTCTGAAATCGCAAAATTATTTTTTGAGGTTATATAAATGGCTGGATTATCTCGCGAGGCATGGTACGAAGAATACATGCTCATGATGGATGAAGAATATGGGGACTATGGTTTCAGGGATGATCCGATAGCCATAGAGGCGCTTGCACTGGAGGAAGAAGAGGCGAAAGAGCCTGTAAAGAAACCTCTTATAGAAATTGATGACGACGAGGAGAACAACGTACCTGCTGAAGTCGTGAGGCTGAGAGATATACAGGTACCGAAGGGTGTAAAGAAACTCAAGCGTGACATCAGGCGTGAGATGCTCAGAAGGATTGAACAGTCTGCCCGAACAGTAACTGACTTCAAACGACTTAATGGCTGGTATGACTTCCTTGAAGAGAACGAAAGATCCAGGGTCGGGAAACATGAGATCCTTAGAAATGGTGATGACTTTCCACTTGAGTATGGCGAAGACGAGGACAGTTCATTCACTGCAGGTTGCTTGAGCAATGTTATAGCCAGGCAGATGCGAAAAGGGGATCTTCTGGACTTTTTTTACTGCAAGCCGGATACCATGGACCAACTCGTGACAACTGACTATATGATCCATTTCATGAGGGCAATAGATGAGAATGATCGGGAACTGTTTTATTATAAAGTCCTAGAGGGCCTGTCTAATAAAGATGTTGCTGAAATGCGTGATCAGACAGACCGGGGCATAAGAAAAGCGTGGAGTGAACTGCTATTCCACCTTAAGCAGAGAACCATGGGCGTGTTGATTTTCAGAAGTGATAAGGACTTTTCATTTACAGGTGATGAACAGAATTATCTTGATACCTGCCGTGAACAGTATGAATACAGAGGTGCATAATGAAAAGACTCTTTAAATAGAGGTGCATAATGAAAAGACTCTTTAAATACGCAAATTCATTCTGGGTCAAGTATAGTGACTATGTAATTAATGAGACTGCAGATGGCAAGAAATATCTGCAGCCTGCACCAAAGGCCATGCCTCAGCCATACGATCCAATTGATAAATTTGAAAGCATTGCTTTGGATGCAGTTAATGTCGGCCGCCTTTGTATGAATCTGGAAGTAACAGAAAGCGAGAAACATGATGCGATACGCGAATTTACGCTGAAATATGGTCTGTTGGGTATAATGACAGCTCTGCCGACAACTCCAAGATTTCTCCAGTATGAGAACGCTTTCTTCCCTGTAAATCATTTTATACGGGAGGAGTCGATGCCGGTGTTGTCATATATGGACGAGTTTTATCCTTTCGGAAAGCTGGATATCCGTAAGAGGGGACCCGGTGAAGGTTATATTTGGAACCTTGAGGGAGACAAGGAGACTGTACTGCTTGGAACGCTGGCTGATGGTCGACCGAATGAAACACATATGACCTTTCAGCGCGAATATGCAGAGAGACTGGATTGGATGGAAGAGCAGTTTAAGGACTGGGCGTTCAATCTTATGGTTATATTCTTCTATTATGAAGATAAGGATGGATTTACAGAAAAGCAGAAAGACTTCCACAGGCAAAGTATGGCGGCATTTGATGGTCTGACCCCGACATATCATATTGGACTTATGGATGACAGACCTTATCTTGTATGGAACTTCAACTCGTTGCTTCAGGGGATACAGCTCATGGTGAGTATGATGCTGACCGACGATTCCAGACCAATCAGAATGTGTAAGAACTGTGGTAAAGCATTTATAGCCAGACGCTACAGGGATAAATTCTGCAGCAAGGAATGCTCTGAAGAGTGGAAGGAGAAGAGTGATTCCTGAAGTAGCATCAACATAGTCATTTTGCTGATAAATGACTATGTTGATTTAGCCTTAAGTTGAACGTTTGAAGTCTATTATTAGTATTTTGGTACAACTCTAGGTACAGGCGTGGACGGCGTGTTTCCTCCTTGAAATTTCAACGCTTGCGCCTTCTTGACCAATTCGAGTCCCATGTCCTCCGCCATAGAAAGCCCGAGATTTCAATGATTTCGGGCTTTTCTAATGCGGAAAAACTGTTACAGAACAGTGTAGAATTGTTACATTTTGGCCTTTTTTTGAAGAAGTCCCATGGGCTTCTCCTTAAAAAGCTATGAGGCTAGTGCTTTCTGGATCTTTTCACTACGCTCTGAATCCGTATCTCTGTCGTAGCAGTAAGAGTTGAGAGTAGTTCTCTCCTCCATATGTCCGACCATTTCTCTGATGGAATTGAGATTGACATTTCCTGCCTGCAGAAAGGCACAAGGCAGAAATTATAATGAGAGTCTTCGGACTCCCTTTTTTTACATTAGAGTTGTTGAAACAATGATGAAAAATCTCAAATATTTTTGAAATAACAGTTGACAAATCAAAATAGTTGTTATTATAATAAGTCAAGTTGTTAAAACAACAACATAACAACAAAAACAGAGCCTTTAAACTATCGACACAACAACTTTTATGTATTATCATTAGGGAGGTATTTTATGAAAGCAAAAGCAGTCAGACTCCACGCCGCTAACGACCTGCGTCTTGATGAGTTCGAGCTTCCTGAAATCAGGGATGATGAGATCCTTGTTAAGGTGGTATCCGATACTGTATGCATGTCCACTTACAAGTGTGCAATTCTGGGCGTGAATCACAAGAGAGTTCACGAAGATGTTGCTGATCATCCTGCTATCATGGGCCATGAGATGGCCGGCGATATTGTAAAAGTCGGCAAAGCTCATCAGGATAAGTTCAAACCGGGAATGAAGTTTACTCTTCAGCCTGCACTCAACTACAAGGGAACTATGTGGAGCCCTGGTTACTCCTATGAGTTCTTCGGCGGAAACACTACTTACTGCGTTATCCCGGCAGAAGTAATGGAACTCGGATGCATGCTCGAGTACAAAGGCCGTGCATATTATGAAGCATCCCTGGCAGAGCCTTATTCCTGCAGTGTTGGCGCTTTCCATGCTGCTTATCACACTCAGATGGGTGTTTATACTCACGAAATGGGTATTAAGGAAGGCGGAAAGCTCGCTATCATGGCTGGTGCAGGCCCTATGGGACTTGGTGCTCTCAGCTATGCCATGAACTGCGACAGACGTCCGGGAATGATTGTTATCACAGACGTTAATAAGGAGAGACTTGAAAGAGCAGAAGAGCTTTTCCCACCTGCAGAGGCTAAGGAAAACGGAATCGAGCTCCACTTTGTAAACACAGGTGAAATGGACGATCCTGTTGCATATATCCGTGGCCTTACAGATGGAACTGGTTTTGATGATGTTCTTTGCTACACACCTGTTGCAGCCGTTGTTGAGCAGTCGAGCGCAGTTCTCGGCAGAGACGGATGCCTCAATTTCTTTGCCGGCCCTACAGACACATCGTTCAGCGCAAAGATCAATCTTTACGATGTTCACTACAACTCAACCCACGTAATGGGTACAACAGGCGGAAACACAGCAGACATGATCGAGTGCCTTGATCTGACCGCTGAGGGAAGAATCAACCCGGCTGTCATGATCACTCACGTCGGAGGACTTAACGCAGCAGCTGAGACTATTCTCAACCTGCCTAAGATTCCGGGCGGAAAGAAGCTGATCTATAACCACATCGACATGCCTCTGATCGCACTGACAGATCTCAGAGAAAAAGGAAAAGAGGACGAGAGATTTACTGCTCTTGCAGATATAGTAGACGCACACAGAGGACTCTGGTGCCCTGAAGCAGAAGAATATCTTCTTGCGAATTTTACTGAATAATGGATCGGTACAGAATCCTTCTGTGGTTTCTGGACTGATCACGGAAGGAGGAAGTATGGATTCTGTTGAAAGCAGACGCAGCGCTATTGTAGCGTATATCAACGAAAAAGGAGAGGTTACCTTCGCGCAGCTTAAGGAAGCATTCCCGAACGTATCGGACATGACTCTTCGTACAGATCTCAAGAATCTGGACGATAACAAGAGAATCGTACGTATACACGGAGGCGCGCGCTCGGTGGATGTGGTTTTTGGCACAGATGACTTTCTGAGCCGTCGCAGCATAAGAAATGTTGATGCCAAGAAAGCAATCATAATGAAAGCGAAGGAACTGATCGGGCCTGGAACATCGATTTTCCTTGACTCGGGTAGTACTACTACAATGCTGGCAGCTGAGCTGGATGATCAGCCGAATCTGATCGTAACAAGCAGCATCAGCGTTGCGATGGAGCTTGGCGGGCTGGAAAAACCGCAGGTTCTGATCCCTGGCGGATTTATGAACCGGTACAGCATGAGCATCTGCGGATCACAGGGTATCAGAGAATTGCAGACGATGACTTTTGACCTGGCCTTTATGGGGGTCACTACATACGATGAGGGATTCGCATGTAATGTATACGAAGAATCGCTGCTCAAACAGACTGTGATCAGCAAATCGCTTAAAACCGTCGTACTGATGGATTCCACAAAAGTAGGAAAGCACAGCACATTCACATTTGCTTCACTCAAAGACATGGATGTTGTGATCTCTGACGGGGCACTGCCGGAATCGTTCCTGACGGCCTGCAGGGAGAATAATGTGGAAGTCTTATAAAACAGAAACCTTGCTTCCGGTACCGTTTCTCATATAATCGTCAGCTCGGCAGGGTCAGCAGGATCTGCCCGTCTGATGATTCCCAGTCCTAAAAGTATTTATAGATGCTAGATCAAAATTACTGATTAAGGATGAGGAGAATGTGATATGAAAAGCGGAGTACAGCGTTTTGGGAAATTTTTATCCGCCATGGTAATGCCAAACATTGGAGCATTCATAGCATGGGGATTCATAACAGCTTTATTTATACCTGATGGATGGCTGCCAAATGAGCAGCTCGCATCCATTCAGCCTTACATGCTCACTTACCTGCTTCCTGCTCTAATAGCATATACAGGAGGTAAAATGGTAGGCGGAGACCGCGGTGGAGTAATGGGTGCCATCGCAGTAATGGGAACTATTGCCGGTGTCGGCGGAACAGACGGACAGCCTATGCTTATGGGTGCCATGGTCATGGGACCTTTCGCAGGCTGGATCATCAAAAGGTTTGACCGCTTCATGGAAAACAGAATGCCTGCCGGCTTCGAAATGCTTATCAACAACTTCTCGGTAGGTATTATCGGAATGCTCGTTGCCATCCTTGGATACTACGTCATAGGTCCGGTAATGACAGTAATACTGAGTGTACTTACAGCCGGTGTAGACGTGCTCGTCAATCACCACATGTTACCTCTGGCGGCTATCTTCATTGAGCCTGCAAAGGTGCTGTTCCTGAACAACGCTATCAACCACGGTATCTTTACACCTATCGGCGCAGAGCAGGTTAAAGCAGCAGGACAGTCGATCATGTACATGCTCGAAGCCAACCCTGGCCCGGGACTCGGCGTGCTCCTGGCATACTGGGCGTTCGCAAAGGACAAGGCTACCAAGGATTCAGCTCCTGGAGCTATCATCATTCACTTCCTGGGAGGAATCCACGAGATCTACTTCCCGTATGTACTGATGAACCCGGTTGTTATTATTGCACCTATCGTAGGAAACATCTGTGCCATCACATGGTTCAGCCTGACTGGCTGCGGACTTAAGGGACCTGCTTCGCCTGGATCCATCATCGCGTTCATGGCTATGGCACCAAAGAACAAGATGCTCCTGATTGCCATCGGAGTACTGATCGCAGCAGCAGTATCGTTTGCTATCGCATCTGTCATAATCAAGGCCACAAATACAACAGCTTCCATCGATGAGGCAAAGGCTGAGGTGGCTGACAGAAAGGCTCAGGCCAAGGGAACAGTTGCTGTAAGCAAGTCTGAATCTGTCCGCAAGGTAATCTTTGCCTGCGACGCAGGAATGGGCTCATCCGCAATGGGAGCAACAAAGTTCCGCAACAGAATCAAAGCAGCAAGACCTGACATCGAAGTGAAGAATACTTCGGTAGATAATATTCCTTCAGATTGTGATATCGCAGTAGTTCAGACAACACTGCAGGAGCGAGCAAAGAAGTCCGCTCCTCAGGCACAGCTCGTTACAATCGAGAACTTCCTGAACGACCCAGCACTTGATGCGCTCTATCTGCAGCTTACTACGCTCGATGCACCTGCTGCTGAAAAGACAGGTGATGCTGTAGATAAGGCAGTTGAATCAGCAGAAAAAGGCGCAAAGAAAGACGTTATCGTTAAAGAAAGCATTCTTCTGAACCAGGCTCCTGTAACAAAGGAAGAAGCTATTCAGAAGGCAGGTGAGCTCCTGGTTGCACGCGGCGCAGTTGAACCTTCATATGTTGATGCCATGCAGGACAGAGAGCGCATGGTAAGCACATACATGGGTATGGGTATCGCCATTCCGCATGGAACTGCTCAGGCTAAAGGAACAGTAAAGAAGACAGCTATCTCAATGGTACAGTTCCCTGAGGGCGTTGACTTCGGAGCAGAGAAGGCACAGCTGGTATTCGGTATAGCCGGAATCGGTGATGAACACCTGGATCTTCTGGCCAAGATCGCCGGATGTCTGGATGACCCTGAGGTTCTTGAGAAGATGAAAACCACAAGTGATATAGACTGGATACTGAAGACACTTTCGTAATAATTTCAGATAAAGTGATAATACATAAAAGGAGAGACTGCCGTGATAATTGAGCGGCAGTCTCTATTGCTTGGAAGTATCACAACTTGCGGTCATTATGGTACAATAAATTATAGTTTTTTGATTGGAAAAAAGGGGAAACAATATGTGTGGAATAGTTGGTTTTACAGGAAGGCAGCAGGCTGCGCCTGTGCTGCTTGCAGGCCTTTCTAAACTTGAATACAGGGGCTATGACTCAGCCGGCCTTGCGGTGAGAGACGGCGAATCACTTGCGGAAGTCGTGAAGGCTACAGGCAAGCTTCGCAATCTTGCAGAAAAGATCAATAACGGCGATGATCTTCCGGGTACTTGCGGAATCGGACACACAAGATGGGCAACTCACGGAGAGCCGAGCCAGAAGAATGCTCACCCGCATGTAGGGGGAAACGCAACCGGATCCGGCTCCGGGCCGGTGGAGTCTGATGTAGTCGGAGTCCATAACGGTATAATTGAGAACTACGAAGAACTGAAAGCAAAGCTGATCGGAAACGGTTATACATTCTACAGCACCACTGACACTGAGGTGGCCATCAAGCTGGTTGACTATTATTACAAGAAATATAAGATCGGACCTATCGATGCTATCAACAGGATGATGGTGCGTGTAAGAGGATCCTATGCACTGGCGCTTATGTTCAAGGACTATCCGGGCGAGATTTATGCTGCGCGCAAAGACAGCCCTATGGTAATTGGCGTAACTGACGGGGAGACCTTCCTGGCATCAGATGTGCCTGCGATCCTTAAGTACACAAGGGATATCTACTATATCGATAATCTTCAGTCCGTAAGGCTCCTGCCGGGTGAGGCTCATTTCTTCGACCTCAATGGTGACGAGGTAGAGATGGAGAGCACTCACATCACGTGGGATGCTGCCGCTGCTGAGAAGGGCGGATATGAGCACTTCATGATCAAAGAGATACATGAGCAGCCGGCTGTTGTAAGAGACACTATTGCCAGCGTTATCAAAGACGGACGCATCGACCTGTCTGCTGCAGGTCTTACACCGGATGTGCTGGCGAGCGTTTCCGCGGTGCATATCGCTGCATGCGGATCAGCCTGGCACGCAGGCATGGTTGGCAAGTATGTGATCGAAGATCTTGCGGAAGTGCCGGTAACAGTCGATCTTGCATCTGAGTTCAGGTATAAGAAAATACTTCTTGATAAAAACGCACTCTTTATAGTTATATCCCAATCCGGGGAGACTGCCGATACGCTGGCTGCATTAAGAGCGGCCAAGGCACACGGAATAAGAACACTGGGAGTGGTGAACGTGGTAGGATCAACTATCGCCAGAGAGGCCGACAGTGTTCTGTATACCCTCGCAGGGCCGGAGATCGCTGTCGCCACAACAAAGGCATACAGTACACAGCTCGCCGCCATGTACGCATTTGCACTGGCGCTTGCCGCTTCAAAAGAAAAGCTTGAAGATTCAGATTATAACTACTACATTGAAGAGCTTCAGGCTCTGCCTGACAAAATAAGCCGTGTGCTCGAGAACAAGGAGCGCATACAGTGGTTCGCGGCCAAGTATGCCAATGCACATGATGTGTTCTTCTTAGGAAGAGGCCTGGATTACGCTATCAGCCTCGAGGGAAGCCTCAAAATGAAGGAGATCAGCTATATCCACAGCGAGGCCTATGCAGCAGGCGAGCTGAAGCACGGAACTATCAGCCTTGTAGAGAAGGGGATACTTGTAATAGGTGTTCTTACTCAGGAGGAGCTGCTTGAGAAGACCATCAGCAACATGGAGGAGTGCAGGGCACGCGGCGCATATCTGATGGGCGTCACGAGCGACGGCAACTACAGTGTTGAGGACTCTGTAAACTTCACCATCTATGTGCCTAAGGCGGATGAGCACTTCGCCGGAAGCCTGGCTGTGGTGCCGCTTCAGCTTCTTGGTTACTACACAAGCGTCGCAAAGGGACTTGATGTGGACAAGCCAAGAAATCTGGCAAAATCTGTAACAGTTGAATAGCAAGATAAATCGCTAATGAAGGGGGACTATCATAATGTCCTCCGCCAGAAACGACTGTTGAAATGTGAACTGACCCCCAAAAGTTAGATTTTTCTGGTCTAGCTTTTGGGGGTCACCTCAATGCACAGTCGTTTTTATTGTGTGAACTTGTTCCAAATAGGAACAAGTTCATAACTGGAAACACTTCCTTTTCCAAATCAACATAGTCATTTTGCTGATAAATGACTATGTTGATTTGTTTAATAGCCAGATTATTGAGTGTAGCTTATGATGCGTGAATTATATGCTACAATTAAAAAAACATTCAGGAAGTATCTGTTGCTGTAAAATGAGAAACAATCATTTTTTCTGATGATAATGTTTATGGGGGAGCTATGGATCTTACGCAGATACATCATATTGCTATCATTTGTTCTGATAAGGATGCTGCGATGGAATTCTACCGGGACAAGCTTGGTTTTCAAGTCATTCGGGAAAACTACAGGCCGGAACGCGATGACTGGAAAATTGACCTTCAGCTCGGAGATTGTGAGCTGGAGATATTCATCATGAAAGATCATCCGCAGCGGCTGTCGCCAGAAGCCTATGGCTTGCGGCATTTAGCTTTTCGGGTAGACAGTGTAGAGGAAACATCTGCTGTGCTCGAAGCAAATGGGATTCCGTGCGAACCGATACGAATGGACACTTTTACAGGTGAGAAAATGACTTTCTTCCGCGATCCGGACGGTTTGCCTTTGGAAATACACGAATGAGCAGAGAATAACAAACCTGGTTTATGGGGGACAGCTATGGAGATCGAAATCGAAAAATGGAAAGATAAATTCGCAAAGGACTTTATCCGTTTATCTGTGGAGTGGCTTGAAAAATACGTCCGTGTTGAACCTGCCGATGAAGCGCTTTTATATCATCCACACAAAACCATTTTGGATAGCGGAGGCATGGTTTTCTTTGCGAGAAGAAATGGTGAAAATATAGGAACTGTAGCAATGATCAATATGGGAGATGGCGTATACGAACTGGCTATACCATAAATACGGCTTTGCTGAGGTTCCACTCATTGATAATGAATATGAAGAATCAGATATGAAAATGGAACTGATACTATGAAAAAATATATGCTTATGGTAAAAGGAGTATGATCGCAAAGAGTATGCGAAGCATAATACTGACAGGCAATAAGTGAATTGGCCAAAGGGGAGTGCGCAATGGGTAAGAAGCTGAATAAGCAGGATAAGCTGCATGAATCAAATCGCTATAAAGACATGGCCTTCCCTGTTGGGATGTATACAGTTACAATTGACGGCATAGAACCTGAAGGCCGCGGATATCTTGATTTGCACTGGCATGAAGAACTCCAGTATACAGTGATACTGTCAGGAACAGTTAACATGCAGGTAAATGGCGATGACTATCTGCTAAGCGAAGGACAAGGTATTCTTATAAACAAAAATCTCCTCCATGTAACAAGTGAGCTTAGTGAAGACGGCAAGTACTTCAGCATCAACTTCCATGATAATCTTCTGGGTTTCTACATAGGCAGCCGCATGGAACTGGATAATGTAAGGCCATATACAAATAACCTTCTGTTCCCCGTAATAGTTCTGGAACCCCAAAACGGCTGGCAGGCTAATATATTGAACAAGCTGGCGCTGATCAGGGAGGAACTGATGGACTGTTTGGATCTTTATCAGTATAGGGTAGCATTGCTCCTGACAGAAGCGTGGTACGAAGTCATCTCTCATATAGGAAAGGTCAGTCAACCGACAGCAGCATATATAAGGAAGCAGGAGCGCATGCAGAAAATGTTGTCTTTCATTCATGAGAGATATTCCGATGCGATATTTCTGGATGATATTGCCATGTCTGCCGGTGTAAGTACAGGGGAATGCTGCAGGTGTTTCAGGGAAACCATTCATGAGAGTCCTAATCAGTATCTGATCAAGTACCGGATTTCAAGAGCATCGGAGTTATTGACAATTACTGACTTATCAGTGACTGAGATCGCTCTGGAATGCGGATTCAACGATACAAGTCATTTCATAGACTATTTCAGGAAACGTATAGGGAAGACACCATTCGAATTCCGTAACAGAAGAGACTAAACTAACAACATGATCAGATAAAGCAGGTATTTATCGAAATGACTTCGATATGCCTGCTTTTTTGTTTGGCCATAATACTTACATAGATGTCACGATTTTCATATTTTTGCCCAAGCATCTGATAGTTCTGCCTCTTATGTCCGAATAGAATACTGGTGTAAACAGATGATGTTCATATAACAGGAGGGCAGTGCAATGACAATATTCATGACGGTCGTAATATGCGTATATGTTTTTGGCGGTTCGGCGTTATTCCTGTATAAGTCGATGAAAAAGAAAGATAAATAGAAACGCGTAATAATACATTATTCAGCAACAGAAAGTGCAAAACGGAGGTCAATATGTATATAAGTGAAATAAGTACAACAGTTCCTGAAGATGAAAGAGGGGTGCTCGAGACAAAGGTTTATGAAGAACTTACAAGACTTAACATTCCGTTTGAGAGAGTCGATAACGATTCTGTAGAGACCATGGATGAGTGTGTTGAAATAAGCAATAAGCTTGGTGCGGAGATCCGAAAGACCATAGTGGCTTGCAACAGGCAGAAAACACAGTTCTATCTTGTTGTACTTCCTGCAAACAAGAGATTCGATTCAAAACTATTTGCTGCTATGATGAGAACCCCGAGAGTGTCATTCGCATCGGCTGATGACATGGAGGCTCTTATAGGCCTTACCCCGGGCGAAGCCTCAGTAATGGGTATACTCAATGACCCTGAAGGAAAGATCAAAGTAGTCATTGATAAGGCTGTCGCAGATGCAGAATGGTTTGCATGCAATCCAGGTGCCAATACTACCCACATCAGATTCAAGACAAAACAGCTGTTGAACAATTTCCTGCCTGCAGAAAGGCACAAGGCAGAAATCATAATGCTGTAGAGTTCAGGACCAACCTGATGGGAGAGTTGGATACAGATCGAGAACAATTTGGGTACAATCCCGGGTACAAACGTGGACGGCGTGTTTTCCTCCTTGGATTTTCAACGTTTGTACGGTTCTGACTTCTTCGAGTCCCATGTCCTCCGCCAGAATTTTGGCCCTGAGTGATAATCTCAGGGCTTTTATATTGCGATGTTAAAGCCTGCAATTGACAAAAATACTCCTATAT
>ONHU01000054.1 GCA_900317675.1 uncultured Eubacteriales bacterium | reverse complement strand
ATCACCGATGCTGCTCCAGAAGTGTGTGATGACCATCTGCTCTCTTATGCCGTTTCTTTCGACCCCCATCGAAAGATCCGTCTCATCGAGTACCGAAACACTTCTGACTCTCCTGTCAAGAGCGTTATGGCATGCAAGAACATGGCATCCTTCAAATGCATCAAGCTTCAAACAATCATTTACAGTAATCTTCATAATATCTTTCCTTATTCGATCTGGGGAAGTGACTTATTCTTCTGTTTTATCCTGTCCGTTTTCACCGGAAGCATCAGTCTTTGCTGTTTCCTCAGGAGTTTCTGACTGTACAGGATTTTCCTTTTCAGTAAGCTTTTTTGGTTTTACATTATTTCTGCGTTTTTCTGTAGCTCGCTTGTATTCCTCATATCCGAACTTATCTTCCGGTCCTTCAGACCAGTCCATTTCTCCGCGAGGGATCCCAAGGTCCATAGAAGCGTTCTCAAGCTGCCACATGACTTCCTCTTCCTGCTTTTTCTTTTCTTCTTCGATGATCTTTTCGCTTTCGCGGGCTTCCTGCTCGTTTCTCTCAGCGATCTCTTTGTTTTCGTTTTCCACTTCTGCCTGGAGATCTTCAGGTGTGATCTCGCCGGTAAAGAGTCTCTCAAACTGAGTTCCGTCAATCGTCTCTACAAGCAGCAGAGCCTGCGCAACTCTCTCAAAGGCATCGTCGTTCTCTGTAAGGATCCTGCGCGTATCTTCATAGCACTGTTCGAGAAGGCTTCTGATCTCGGTATCGACCTCAGCTGCAACATGCTCTGAGTAATTCTGTCTTGTCGAGAAGTCTCTTCCGAGGAAGACCTCATCGCTTGAGCTGAAGGATACCGGACCAAGCTTTTCGCTGAATCCGTACTTAGTGATCATCTGCCTTGCTATATTGGTAGCTCTCTCCAGATCGTTGCTGGCGCCGGTGGAAATATCATCGAGCTTGAGTTCCTCAGCTACCCTTCCTCCGAGGAGATGACGGATGTTGTCCATCATGTGACCCTTGGTTTCGAAAAATCTGTCTTCTTCAGGGAGCCACATTGTGAATCCGCCTGCCATTCCTCTCGGGATGATCGTTATCTGATGTACCGGATCAGCATCCGGGGTGGCTCTCATGACGATAGCATGACCTGCCTCATGATAAGCTGTAAGCTTCCTTTCAGAATCGGAAATAACTCTGGACTTCTTCTGAGGACCTGCCATGACTTTGGTAGTAGCCTCTTCGATCTCGTCCATCCTGATCCTGGTTCCGTTTCTCCTCGCCGTGAGAAGAGCGGCCTCGTTGATAAGGTTCTCAATGTCTGCAGGTGAGAAGCCCGGAGTCCTCTTGGCAAGGATCTCAGGCGATACATCCTCAGCGAGCGGTTTGTTCTTGGTATAGAGTCTGAACAGTTCTTCTCTGCCGCGGATATCAGGCATGCCGATGACGATCTGTCTGTCAAATCTGCCCGGACGGAGAAGAGCCGGATCGAGTACGTCAGGCCTGTTGGTCGCAGCAAGAATGATGATACCGAGATTACCATCGAAACCGTCCATCTCAACGAGGAGCTGATTGAGAGTCTGCTCTCTTTCATCATTACCACCGCCGAGTCCTGCGCCTCTTCTGCGTCCTACGGCATCGATCTCATCGATAAAGATGATGCAAGGCGCGTTTTTCTTCGCTTCGCTGAAGAGATCTCTTACTCTGGAAGCGCCGACACCGACGAACATCTCAACGAAATCAGAACCTGAGATCGTGAAGAAAGGCACTCCTGCCTCACCGGCAGTTGCCTTGGAAATATAAGTCTTACCGGTTCCCGGCTGACCCACGAGAAGGATGCCCTTAGGGATCCTTGCGCCGAGCTTATCGTATTTTACCGGATTGGTAAGGAAGTCGACGATCTCGGCGAGTTCAACTTTTTCCTCTTCGAGTCCTGCGACATCCTTGAAGGTGATCGCCTTGCCGTCGCTCTTGTACAGCTTGGCTCTGTTCTTTCCGAACTGGAATGCCTGTCTGTTGCCTCCCTGACTCATCATGAAGTAGAACAGGAATCCCATGGCAACTACCATCAGTATGGTCGGCAGGAGATTGAACAGATTGTACTCGCTTTCCGGAGGATCACTCTCAAGTTCTACTTTGTTTTCCTCCAGCATCGGATAAAGTGTCTTTTCCTCGAGCCAGTTGATCTCAAGGGCCGAAGGTGAATATGTCACCTCCTTGTCTCCGTTCTTCTTGGTTCCTGTAAGCTGACGGTCAGTGATGTTGACCTTCTCATAGTCGCCTTTTTCGAGATGACTGGCGAACTGAGAGAATTTGACTTCTTTATAGTCATTTCCTGTCCCGATGTTCCGGAAGACCATAGAGATCGACAGCACGACCATGAAGACTATGATATATACGCCTATATTGCGTCCGAAATTCTTCAAATCTTGATCCTTTCCTTTTTATAAAATCTGGGATTTTTACATTCAAAATTTGTGTCCCGAGCACAAATTTTATCATATATTCTCTGCTATTTCAATCAGCAGTACACGTTCTGTGTTGTCTGTAACAGAATACTTTGGTGAATAGCGGCCTTTTTCCTGCTCCTGTCTTCCCGAAAAGTACTTGCTCGGCAGGATCCACATGATTTCACTGTCTATGGCGACCATGAGTATACTGTCCCTTGCCCTCTTCATCACCTTGGAGTCCACAAGAAGATCCTGGATCTTTTTGCTGCCTTTTTTCATCGGCAGATAGTCTCCCTGCTGCCTGGTGCGGAGTTTTATGTCTCCGACCCTGCCCGGATAGGCTTCGTTGAATCTGTCGAAGTCAAATACGGCATACAGGTAGTCTTCATCCGGATGAAAGTCCTTAGCCATCATTACCTGAGGTATCATCCTGAGCGAAGAGTCAGCCGGAATGGAGTAGTCCTCTTCAGCATCTGTAAAAATGATCGTATCGTATTCTCTGTATGCTCTGGCTCCCATCGGCAGATCGATCGATCCCGAAGGATTATCCGAATACATCAGAGACGTAAGCTGTGTTATAAGCTCAAATGTAGCATATTTCTCAAGCCTCATTGTCTGAAGGACAAAACCGGCTATCCTGGTATTGACCGGAACAGGATTCATCCTGATCTCACTGATATCCAGAAGGATGCGTTCCGGTTCATGCTCGAAGGAGATGTGTCCGTCCATCGACGAAACGGCTATCTCATTGAGCAGAGTATCATCAAGATCTGCGAGCTCTGCGAATCTTCTGAGCGCCTGACGGATGGCGGGATTGAATTCCTTCTCAAGATAAGGGATCAGCTCGTTTCTTATCTTGTTTCTTGTGTAGTCATTGGTCATATTTGAGGCATCGATATTAGGATGGAGCCTGTTGTCTCTGATATACTGCTCTATCTCTTCGCGTTCTATATCGATGATCGGTCTTATGATCATATAGCCTGCCTCGGAATTCCTGACAACAGGCATCCCTGCCAGGCCGTGTATGCCTGTCCCTCTGAGCAGACGGAACAGCACAGTCTCCGCCTGATCATCGGCATTGTGAGCTACTGCTATGAGTATATTGTTTTTCGGCACATTATCTTCCTCGATCTGGGAAGCAACCTCGTCAAATATCTCATACCTTATCTGTCTGCCTGCTTCCTCTGAGGAGATCCTGAGCTCCTTGGCAAGGCCATTGCAGTCGGCCTCAAACGTAAAGCAGTCGAGACCGAGCCTGTCGCATATCCTGACCACGTTCTCTTCCTCAGCATCAGCTTCAGGCCTCAGCTTATGGTTGACATGCACCGGAACGATCGTCAGATCCATAGAGTCTGCGATCTGGGTCAGAGCGTGAAGCATGCAAAGCGAATCAGGGCCGCCCGATACTCCGGCGACTATGTGCGCGCCCTCATTGATGAGTCCGCTGTCTATTATCGTATCTATAACGTGATTCTTCTTCATTCGTTTCTCCTGCACGGATGCATCATCTGATCCCGAAAAACCTTTTGCCGTTTTCTGTGAGTATGCGTGAGATTTCCTCATACGGGATCCCTTTTATCATAGCCATCCTGCGCACAACATGTTCGACATAATGCGGCTTGTTGGGCCTGCCTCTCAGAGGTTCCGGGGCCATGTAAGGGGCGTCAGTCTCTGAAAGCAGAAACTCAACCGGTATCCGGCGGCATACTTCGGCAGCCTTTTTGCCGTTTTTGAAAGTGATCGGTCCTCCGAGAGAAATTGTCGCTCCGAGCCTGACATACTCTTCGGCCATCTCCGGAGAGCCAGAGTAGCAGTGCATCTGCACTCTGGCATCAGGGACCAGCCTGATCCCTTCTTCAGTGTATTCCCCCGGCATCCTGATATCTGCCGCATATGCCTGCGAAGACATCTCTCCCGGCGCGGGTCTTCCGTGAAACCAGCTTTTCCTCTCGCTGCTGAATGCCCCCTCCTCTGTCAGGATGTCCATAGTGAGCTGATTCGCATCTCTTGAGTGGATCATGATCGGCATCCTGAGCTCGTTGGCAAGGCGTATCTGTCTGCGGAAAAGATCCTGCTGCTCGTCTCTGTCGTCTGTGCCGTAATAATAATCCAGACCTATCTCGCCTATCGCAACGGCCTTAGGATGCGCGGCCAGGCGTTTTATCTCATCGATGTCGGCATCGGTAAAAACAGATGCGTGATCGGGATGGATCCCAACTGCTGCATAGCACCAGTCATACTTATCCGCATCCCTGAGAGCCTGCCCGGCTGAAGATACACAGTCGGCGACATCGATGATGTATCCCAGTTCAGAAGCTTCGATCTCCTGCGCGAGCGCAGCCCGCTCTTCATCAGTGAACTTTTCGAAATTAAGATGTGTATGCGCGTCGAATATCATATTCAGTTCTGATTACCAATAATGCTGCTGTGAATAGAATGAGACAGTGTACATTGATCGTCATTCTCCGGATGATATGTACACTGTCTCCAACAACTCCTTAAAAAACGGATGTATGATCAATTCTTATTTCCTGAGTGAATCACTGATCGCATAGAGCGCTTCAAGCTCTTTTTCGATGTCGAGTCTCGGGAAAAGCTGATCTCCCTTATGAGCCTGTGCTCCCTCCATCTTGTAGAACTCGAAAGCATCTTCCCATACTGCAGGAACATCTGCGATTCCGAGCTGGTCTCTCATGCGCTCTGAAGTAGTATGCATGAAAGGAACGATCAGGATGGAAACGATCCTCAGGCATTCTGCAAGATTTCTCATGACCGTATCAAGCTCAGCCTTGCGGCTCTCATCCTTGGCAAGTACCCAAGGTGTCTTTTCATCGATGTACTTGTTAGCTCTTCTGATCAGTACCCAGATCTCTTCCAGAGCAAGATTGAACTGGAATTCATCCATTCTGGCGCTTACTCTGTCAGCTACTCCGGTTGCAAGAGTGATCAGTTCCTCATCGAGCTCATCCTTTGTCTCTGCTGCTGGCACAATACCGCCGCAGTACTTCTGGATCATGGATACAGTTCTGGAGAGAAGATTGCCCAGATCGTTCGCCAGGTCATAATTCATTCTCTTGAGCATGACTTCGTTCGTGAAGATTCCGTCCTGTCCGAAAGTAAACTCTCTCAGGAGGAAGTATTTCAGAGCGTCGATACCGTATCTGTCGATCAGGATAACCGGATCGATTACATCCTGTCCCTTGGCAGCCTTTGACTTGGAGACTTTTTCTCCGCCGAGGAGAAGCCATCCATGTCCTCTTACCTGCTTAGGAATAGGCAGACCCGCACTCATAAGCATTGCCGGCCAGATGAGTGAATGGAACCTTACGATCTCTTTGCCGACAAGATGGCAGTCACACGGCCAGTACTTTCTGTATTTTTCAGTATCATCAGGTCCTCCGAGCGCTGTTACGTAATTGGACAGCGCGTCGACCCATACGTACATGACATGCTTTGGATCGTTCGGAACCGGGATGCCCCAGTCGAAGGAAGTACGCGAGATACACAGATCCTCCATGCCCTGCTCAACGAAAGAAACCATTTCGTTGCGTCTCGTCTCAGGAACAAGGAAATCAGGATTTGTTCTGAAGAGCTCAAGCAGTCTGTCTGCATACTTGCTCATTCTGAAGAAATAAGCTTCTTCGCTTGCCTTTTCTACAGGTCTTCCGCAGTCCGGGCAGCATCCGTTGACCAGCTGGGACTCTGTCCAGAAAGCCTCGCATTCTTTGCAGTAAAGGCCCTCATAGGCTCCCTTGTATATATCGCCGTTATCATACATTCTCTGCCAGATCTTCTGCACACGCTCCATATGTCTCGGCTCTGTGGTCCTGATGAAATCATTATATGAGATCTCCATTGTTGCCCACAGGTCCTTGATGCCTGCCACGATCTCGTCTACGTACTCCTGCGGAGTGACGCCCTTCTCGATGGCCTTGGTCTGGATCTTCTGTCCGTGCTCGTCTGTACCGGTCAGGAACATGACATCATATCCCTGAAGTCTCTTGAATCTTGCCATAGCATCTGCCATTACTGTGCAGTATGTGTGTCCGATGTGCAGATTTGCACTCGGATAGTAGATTGGCGTTGAAATATAGTATGTACCCTTTTCGTTCATTTTCTGACCTTTCCGCTCGAATGAGAGCTTTGTTTTATAGTCTTTTTTCTCGGTTATAACTGTACCGCGCAATAATCAGCGCATTAACTTGTTTATTATAACAAAAAGACGGCTGCATTTCATCATATTTTTATGTTGCCATATCTCTTAGCTGTAAAAGGCATATATGATGTTGTGTTCACCTGTTTGCAAAATTTTTATTGCAAAATGTTAAATATATTTGACATTATGTAATCTATGATGTACCATTTCATCACAAGGACAATTGTTACTGATACGCGGGCCGCCTTCTGTGCGACCCGGACACATAAATGCAGAGATTTTCTCAGGAGGATATGTCATGAGCAAGGAATACACAATGGGTCTGGCATTCGGGATCCTGACCGCACTGATCATTTTTCTCATAGTCCGGAAATTCAGCAGGAAAAATATAAAAGGACAGTTTGACGAGAGACAGGAACTGGTAAGAGGCAGAGGTTACAAATATGCCTGCTTCACCCTTCTCGCTCTGGTCACACTCGATCTTCTGATCGAGAGTCTGGGAGTTTACGAGCGTCTGGCTGTTACCAGAGAGCTGGCGCTGTTCTTCATGATCCTTGTATGCGTCATGGTTTACGCGCTTTACTGTATCAGGAATGATTCTTACTTCGGAGTGGGAACAGATGCAAGGACATACCGCGCAGTCATGTGGGTCGTTATCGTCTGCAACGCGTTTTCGGGTATCGCCGGTCTCAGGAAAGGAGCTGTGGTTGAGGGCAAGCTGCTGTTCGGACCGTGCGCGTCACTGCTTTTCTGCATTGCTTTCTGCATCATAATGATCACACTCGCCGTCAAAGGCCGCAGATCAGCAGAAGAAGCAGAAGATGAGATTTGACCCGGTATGCACACCGGCGGAAGGAGCACAGTATGAAGAACCTCAGAATGAAATCTGCCCGCGTCGCCAAGGATCTCTCGCAGCAGCAGCTGGCCGACCTGATCGGTGTTTCAAGGCAGACGATCAGCGCCATAGAAAAAGGCGACTACAACCCCACAATCAACCTCTGCATAGCTATTTGCAAAGTACTGGACAAAACGCTTGATGAATTGTTCTGGGACTAGTTTTCTGCAGAAGCAAAACGTCAGCACCATCCTCTGAATGGATGACGCTGACATTTTTTATTGTTTTCCTGTTAAGTCCGGTTGCCTCGCCTGAGCTTAAGGCCTTATTTCTGCTTGCGTCCGATCTCGAGACCCATCTTGAACGCTTCGATGTTAGGCTCGATCAGCTTAGGCTTCTTCTCGAACTTGTGCTCGATTCCCTTGATGATGACATCTTCAGGAACGGCATCTGTAGCGCCGACATATACACCAAGCATGATGACATTGAGAGCTCTCTCGTTCTTGATGTCGATAGCCATCTGAGTAACAGGAGCTTCGATGATCTTGATGTCATCTCTGTCTACAGGATCTGTAACGATCGTGCTGTTCACAAAGAGAGTCCCGCCCGGTTTGAGGTTAGGGAGGAATTTGTGAAGCGACGGACCGTTCATTACTACGAGATCCTCGAGTGAATAGCTTACAGGCGCTCCGATCGGATCATCTGAAATAACTACATAGCAGTTAGCTGTGCCGCCTCTCATAGCAGCTCCGTATGAAGGGAAGAA
The DNA here is from genome assembly GCA_900317675.1 of uncultured Eubacteriales bacterium. Taxonomy (GTDB): domain Bacteria; phylum Bacillota; class Clostridia; order Peptostreptococcales; family Anaerovoracaceae; genus Crickella. The sequence continues at coordinate 1,944 of ONHU01000054.1, read as the reverse complement.
TGTGACATTCAGGTCTGTAGCCTGGGATGTAGCCTCTGCAAGGAGCTTTCCCATTGTCATAACTCCCTGTCCGCCGAATCCGGCGATCATAAGATTTCTTTCCATGGTTACCTCCTATTTAAGCTTCTCGCCCTTATCTCTGAATACTCCGAGAGGATACTCTGCGAACATCTTCTCTCTGAGGAAGTCAAGTGACTTCAGTGTATCAAGTCCCCAGTTGGTCGGGCAGGATGTAACGATCTCAACGATCGAATATCCCTTGCCGTCAAGCTGATACTGGAAAGCCTTCTTGATAGCGTTGCGGGCTGCGATAACGTGCTGAGGAGTGTCGCAGCTTACTCTCTCGATATAGTAAGGAGCTGTCAGCTGGTTGATGATCTCGCTCATGTGCATCGGGTATCCGTGCTCGGAAGGATTACGTCCGCCAGGAGTCGTTGTGGACTTCATGCCGACAAGTGTGGTAGGAGCCATCTGTCCGCCTGTCATGCCGTAAATACCATTGTTAACGAAGATAACTGTGAAGTTCTCGCCTCTGTTAGCTGCGGAAAGTGTTTCAGCAAGACCGATAGCAGCCAGGTCGCCGTCTCCCTGATATGTATAAACCAGCGAATCCGGGGATGATCTCTTGATACCGGTTGCTACAGCGCCAGCTCTTCCGTGAGCAGCGATCGTCTCGTCACAGGTTACATAGAACTGTCCGAGTCCGCAGCAGCCTACGCCCTCTACTCTGACCAGCTTGTCGAGCTGTCCGAGTTCCTCAGCTGCTTCGCCGATCAGCTTATGTATTGTGCTGTGCATGCATCCAGGGCAGAATCCGCTGACTGCGCCTTCGATGATGCCTTTGGTTCTTGAATAGACTTTTTTCTCTTCAGCCATTACAGCACCTCCTTAATAAATTCCTGAGCGCCCTTCATGACCTGATCGTTGGTCAGGAGGGAGCCTCCGGATCTCAGTACTTCAGCAACAGGGCATCTTCCCTGTACTGCGTAGTCGATATCCCATCTCATCTGAGCAGGGATCGACATTTCTACATCGATGATTCCCTTTACTCTGTCAAAATCAAGATTTCTGAATGTGTCATACGGGAACGGCGAGATAGTGATCGGTCTGATCATGCCGGCCTTGACACCCTGTGATCTGAGCTCTCTTACGACTGCTCTTGAGATACGGGCGGAGATTCCGTAAGCAGCGAATACGATCTCAGCATCATCCATCATGAACTCTTCGACTCTGATGTCCTTTTCCCATGTTTTGTACATAGCTGCAGCATCGATGTTGGCCTTTTCCTGACCGTCGCCGACTGAACCAGGTCTGCAGTATGCCTGCTGTCCGAGAGGATGTCCCACGATAGCTCTCGGCATGAATTTTGCTCTGCACTCAGCAAGCTCTTCATCGGTTTTCATCGGAGGAAGTACGACCGGCTCCATCATGGTTCCCATAACTCCGTCTGTGAGGACGAGTACAGGGTTCTGATCTCTTTCTGCGAGGTCATATGCCTCATAGACCATATCTACACACTCCTGAACTGAATCCGGTGCAAGTACGATCATTCTGAATCCGCCGTTTCCTGATGCCTTGGTTGCCTGCAGATAGTCCTGCTGTGCCGGCTGGATCGCTCCGATTCCAGGGCCGCCTCTCTGTACATTTACGTATACCATCGGGATACGCGCGGAAGCGCAATAGGAAACTCCCTCACTGTAAAGTGAGATTCCGCAGGAGGATGATGAGCTCATTGCTCTGATTCCTGTTGATGCAGCTCCGTACAGCATGTTGACGGATGCTACTTCGCTCTCGCCCTGTACAAAAGTACCGCCTACTTCAGGAAGTCTTCTTGCCATATACTCCGGGATCTCGTTCTGCGGTGTGATCGGATAGCCTGCAAAGAAGCGGCATCCTGCTCTAACGGCTGCCTCAGCGATTGCTTCGGTGCCCTTCATAAATACA
>ONHU01000053.1 GCA_900317675.1 uncultured Eubacteriales bacterium | reverse complement strand
GCAGGTCGGATCGCAGGGATCAAAAATCAGGGAAGTGAAGGCAGATGATACACGGACTGGGGACACTGATCAATGCAGCTGCAATAGTGGCCGGCGGCAATGGGTAAGGGCTGCGCATTCTCGGCTCTGACGGTGCTTGTCCTGCAGGGAACCATGACTGCTCTGGCAGCAGTCCTGTCGGACTTTATGACCGAGCCTATGCTTGATGCGATCTCCATGACCGGAGGGATCCTCATATTCTGTATAGGATTCAACCTTATGTGGCCTAAGATGATCAAGGTAGCGAATCTGCTGCCGGCGCTGGTCATCACGGTGATCATTGCATGCATATGACAGAAAACAGCCAGAGAAAAGGCGTTTGATATGTTTTTCGGAAAAAGGAGTATAACAATGAAGATCGGAGTAATCGATGTAGGCGGCGGACTTCGCGGATCCTATACAGCCGGAGTCTATGACTGGTGTCTGGACAACGATGTACATTTTGACTACTGTATGGGCGTTTCTGCAGGGAGCGCCAATCTCTCGTCATATCTTGCCGGCCAGCGCGGAAGGAATATCAGATTTTACACGGAATACAATCTGCGCGATGAAAGCATGGGTATGAAGAATTTCATCAGGGACCGCAATTTCGTCAATCTCGAATATGTCTATGGAGACATGACCAATTCATACGGCGAGTATCCGCTTGACTATGAAGCAATGGTGGCGAACCCTGCTGCGTTCACGATTGTCGCGACTGACGCTCAGAGCGGAAAGCCACGTTATTTCACCAAAAAGGATCTCAAAAAAGACGAATACGCCCCGATCAAAGCTTCGAGCTGCGTCCCGGCCGCGAATAAGCCGTATCCGGTTGACGGACATCTGTATTATGACGGCGGGATGTCTGATCCTATCCCTCTGGAGAAGTGTTTTGCCGACGGATGCGACAAGGTAGTGCTGCTTTTGACAAGACCGAAAGATTTTGAGCGCTCACCGGAGAAGGACAGATTTGCCTCCGCGATGATCAGGAGGAGATTTCCTGCAGCGGCAGAGACCATGAGCAGGAGAGCTCTGAAATACAACACGGAACTCTGGCTCGCAAAGCAGTATGAAAAGCAGGGCAAAATGCTGATCATAGCGCCGGATGACATCGGCGGGATGAGCACCCTCACTAAGGATCCGGAAACGATCGAGGCTCTGTATCACAAGGGATATCATGATGCAGAGGCGCTGAGGGATTTTTTGAAATAGATGAACGGGAACACTTGTTCGCATAACTGATCTGTGATACAATCTTCTGACAGTCACAGAATCATACACTATATTAAGAGGATTTCATCTGATGGGTAAATTCAGAGTTGTAAGTGATTTTGCGCCGATGGGCGATCAGCCTCAGGCAATCAGAGAAATAGCAGACGGTATACTTGCCGGAAGGGAGGCCCAGACACTGATGGGCGTTACGGGATCCGGCAAGACTTTTACGATGGCCAAGATCATTGAGGCGGTACAGAAGCCGACTCTCGTCATCTCGCACAACAAGACTCTGGCGGCTCAGCTCCACGGAGAGTTCAAGGAATTCTTTCCGGACAATGCAGTCGAGTATTTCGTCAGCTATTACGATTACTATCAGCCGGAAGCATACGTGCCGTCGCGCGACCTGTATATAGAGAAAGACGCGGATATCAATGAAGAGATCGGAAGAGATCGACAAGCTGAGACACTCGGCTACGGCAGCCCAGCTCGAGAGAAGGGATGTTATCATAGTCGCTTCGGTTTCATGCATCTACGGACTCGGAAGTCCGGACTCATACAGGAATCAGCTCATCAGCCTCAGGCCGGGTATGGAATTTGAACGGATGGATCTGCTCAGGAAGCTGACAGAGATCCAGTATACAAGAAACGATATAGACTTCCAGCGCGGTTCTTTCCGCGCGAGGGGGGATGTGATAGACATCTATCCTGCCGGAGGAGAAGCCGCAGTAAGGCTTGAGATGTTCGGAGATGAGATCGAGAGCATCAGAGAGATCAACCCGCTGACAGGAGAAGTGACTGCAACAAGGCAGCACATTTCGATCTTCCCTGCCAGCCACTATGTCACAAGCAGGGAAGACATGCAGATGGCTGTGGCGTCGATCAGGAGCGAGCTCAAAGAGAGACTCGACTGGTTCCGCGCCAACGGCAAGCTGCTGGAGGCTGAGAGGCTCGAGCAGAGGACCAACTACGATATCGAGATGATGATGGAGGTAGGGACCTGCAAGGGGATCGAGAATTATTCCCGGCATATCAATTTCCTCAAACCTGGCGAGCGTCCGTATACACTTCTCGACTACTTCCCGGATGGGGACTTCCTTACGATCATAGATGAGTCGCATGCGATGCTGCCTCAGCTCCGCGCGATGTACAACGGAGACCGCTCAAGGAAGGAATCGCTCGTTGAGTACGGATTCAGGCTGCCGTCAGCATTTGACAACAGGCCGCTGAGATTCGAGGAATTTTCTCAGATCACAGGACAGACTGTATATGTTTCGGCAACACCTGCGGAATATGAACTGAAACGGTCGGGCGGGATCACTGCGGAGCAGCTGATCAGGCCTACCGGCCTCCTCGATCCAAAGATCGAGGTCCGCCCGACGAAAGGGCAGATCGACGATCTGATCGGAGAGATCAATGCAGTGGCGGATAATGGCGAGAGGGTGCTTGTCACGACTCTTACCAAGAGGATGGCAGAAGATCTGACGAAATACCTCCAGGAGCAGGGCATACGCGTCAGATATCTGCATTCCGAGATAGACAATTTCGAGAGACTTGAGATCATCCGAGATCTGAGACTGGCGAAGTTCGATGTCCTTGTCGGCATCAACCTGCTTCGTGAAGGACTGGACCTTCCGGAGGTCTCTCTCATCGCGATCCTCGATGCAGACCAGCAGGGCTTCCTGCGTAACGAGACTTCGCTGATCCAGACAGTAGGCAGGGCTGCCCGTAACGAGCACGGCCGCGTCATCATGTATGCCGATGCGATCAGTCCGGCGATGAGGGCCTGCATTGACGAAACAGCAAGAAGACGCAAAGCTCAGGACGAGTACAACAAGGCACACGGCATAGTGCCTAAGACGATCGTTAAGCCTGTCAGGGAGATCGCCAGAGCGATCGAAGAGTATCAGGGCGAGCGCAATATCAGAGACCCTAAGGCGATGACCGCCGCCGAGCTCCGCGATACGATCAGAGACGTAGAGAAGAACATGAAAGAAGCTGCAAAGCAGCTGGATTTCGAGAGAGCCGCGCAGCTGCGTGACATACTCTTTGAGCTGCGGGCGAGCCTCCGCGCGTGATCCCTATGCAGGGACGGCCATTCCGCCCTGATTCAGATAATTAAGGAATTTTAGCCAATGGATAAGAATATCGTAATCAAAGGTGCAAGAGAGCACAATCTCAAAGGAATAGACGTTACGATCCCGAGAGACAAGATGGTAGTGCTGACAGGACTTTCCGGTTCCGGCAAGTCTTCTCTTGCTTTTGACACAATCTATGCCGAGGGCCAGAAGAAATACGTCGAGTCGCTTTCTTCCTATGCCCGCCAGTTCCTGGGGCTTATGAAGAAGCCGGATGTACAGACGATAGAAGGACTTTCGCCGGCCATCAGCATAGACCAGAAGACCACCAGCCGTAATCCGAGATCCACCGTCGGTACGGTAACAGAGATATACGACTATCTGAGACTGCTTTACGCCAGGATCGGCATCCCGCACTGCCCGGTATGCGGCCGCGAGATCGCCAGCCAGTCGATCGACAGCATCATCGAAAATATCCAGTCTCACGAGATCGGAACCAGGATGCTGGTACTTGCACCGGTGATCCGGGGCAGGAAGGGCGAGCACAAAGCAGTGCTTGACCGTATCAGACGTGACGGCTACACGAGAGTCAGAGTCGATGGAGAGATGAAGCGTCTCGATGAAGATGAGATCGTCCTGGCCAAGAACAACAAGCACAACATCGAGATCGTCGTTGACCGTATCGTCCTTCGCGAGGACAACAGGAGCCGTATCGCAGAGGCTCTGGAAATAGCGATCCGGGAAGGCGAAGGGATCTGCAATGTCGTATTCATGCCGCCCAGGGACAAGGCGTATCAGTCCGATCAGAAGGCTGACGGAGTGATCATCGCTGAACAGAAAGAGACCGAGGTGACCTATTCAACAAAATTCGCATGCCCTGAGCACGGGATCGGGATCGAAGAGATGGAGCCGAGGATGTTTTCTTTCAATGCTCCGTACGGATCCTGCGAGACCTGCAGCGGACTGGGATTTACACTCAGGATCACTGACGAAGCCGTAGTGACAGATGAGAACAAAAGCATCCTGAACGGCGCGATGGGAAATGTCTTCTCAACGCTCGACGCGATGGGATTTTACCGCCAGATGCTGACACAGCTTGCGATCGATCACGGGACGGATCTGACGGTTCCGTTCAAGGCGCTCCCGCCGAAATTCAAAGATGAACTGCTCCACGGCACAGGCTCCCGCAAGCTGAAATATACTTACAAGAGCAGGGCCGGACGCGTGTCTCACATGAATCATACTTTCGAGGGTGTCATACCGAGCCTTGAGCGCAGATGGGGAGAGACCACCTCAGATTTTGTCAAAAACAAGATCTCAGACATGATGACCGAGGAAGAGTGTCCTGTCTGCCGCGGCCGCAAGCTCAAAGATACCGTGCTTGCAGTCACTGTCGGAGGCAAGAACATCATGGAACTCACGGATATGTCGGTAGTCCAGGCACTCAGGTTTTTCGAGGACCTCGACAGCGTCCTCACCGACAGAGAAAAGAAGATCAGCGGCATGGTCACCAAGGAGATCAAAGCCCGCCTGGAGTTCCTCCTCAATGTAGGACTCGGGTATCTGACCCTCAGCAGGACGGCATCGACCCTTTCCGGAGGAGAGTCCCAGAGAATCAGACTTGCAACGCAGATTGGCTCAGGGCTGGTAGGGGTCCTGTATATCCTCGACGAGCCGTCAATCGGACTTCACCAGAGCGACAACAACAAGCTGCTTGCTTCCCTGAGAAATCTCACAGATATGGGCAACACTCTCATCATTGTCGAACATGATGAGGATACTATGTACGCAGCCGATCACATCGTGGATATCGGCCCGGGCGCGGGAGTGAACGGCGGAGAACTCGTTGCGCAGGGAACGATCGACGATATCAAGGCATGTCCGGAATCTATCACGGGTCAGTTCCTCTCGGGCAAACGCCATATAGAGGTGCCGAAGACCCGCCGCGCAGGCAACGGACTGTATCTGGATATCATCGGTGCGCAGGAAAACAACCTCAAAAACATCGACGTCAGGATACCGGCAGGCAAGCTGGTCCTCGTTACAGGCGTCAGCGGCTCCGGCAAGTCCAGCCTTGTCAATGAGATCCTCTACAAAGGAGTCTCGCGCATTACCAACCGCACACAGGAGAGACCGGGGAAATTCCGGGAGATCCGCGGCATCGAGAATTTCGACAAGGTCATCAACATAGACCAGTCGCCGATCGGCAAGACCCCGAGATCCAACCCGGCTACCTATACAGGAATGTTCACACATATCCGGAATCTTTTCTCTGAGATGCCGGAGGCCAAGGTGAGAGGCTACAGCCCGGGGAGATTCAGCTTCAACGTCAAGGGCGGGAGATGCGAGCACTGCAGCGGTGACGGTATCATCAAGGTAGAGATGAACTTCCTGCCTGATGTATTTGTGCCGTGCGAAGTCTGCGGCGGAGCAAGATACAACCACGAGACCCTGGAAGTCAAATACAAAGGCAAAAACATCTCGGAGGTTCTCAACATGACGGTCGCCGAGGCGATCCCGTTCTTTGAGAACCAGCAGAGCATCCTCAGATATCTGAAGACGCTCGATGATGTAGGCCTCGGATATATCAGTCTCGGTCAGCCGTCGACCCAGCTTTCCGGCGGCGAGGCGCAGAGGATCAAGCTGGCTACGGAGCTCTCAAAACGCAGCACCGGACGAACTCTGTATATCCTCGACGAACCGACGACGGGACTTCACTTCGCGGATGTCGAGAAACTCCTGTATGTCCTCAACCGTCTCGTCGATGAGGGCAATACAGTCGTCGTGATCGAGCACAACCTTGATGTAGTAAAGCAGGCCGACCATATCATAGATCTCGGACCTACGGGCGGAGACGCAGGCGGATATATCGTAACCGAGGGCACACCGGAAGAAGTTGCGAAGGTGCCGCAGTCATACACAGGCCAGTTCCTCAGGAAGATGCTGTAGCCCGTCTTTGCGGGACGGCAGCTGCTTCGGGCAGAGGACAATCGGAAGAACTGAAAAAGCAGTGATCTTTCAGCCGAAAGTTCACTGCTTTATTTTGTCTAAATGATCTGAACGACAAGTGCCCGCGCGGCGGCGGGAGGGATCATCAGCGGTTTCGCGAAGCCTTGATCGCCTTGTCCATACGCCTCTCCGCGGTCTTCTTTGCCTCCGACTCGCGCTTGTCGTAATTCTTTTTGCCCCGGCAGAGTCCGAGCTCTACCTTGCACCTGCTGTTTTCATCGAGATAGACCGAAAGAGGGATCAGAGTGAGACCCTGCTGCGTCTTGAGAGTGCTGTAGAGCTTGAGGATCTCTTTTTTGTGCATCAGAAGAGTGCGCACTCTGAGAGGGTCGACATTGTACCGGTTGCCCTGCTCATAAGGCGCGATGTGCATGCCTGTGACGACCAGCTCGCCTTTGCTGGTGATCTTGGCATAGCTCTCCTTGATACTGACGCCGCCTCTGCGGATCGACTTGATCTCAGTACCTGTGAGAACGATGCCCGCCTCATAGCGCTCCTCGACGAAGTAGTCGTGGAAGGCTTTCTTGTTATTAGCAATTACTTTCCTGCTCTTCTTAGCCAAAATATTCCGCCTGTTCTGTCTGTGATCTGCTGCATCCGGTCAGCTGTGCCGGCCATGCATGATCAGAATGTCCGTATCTTATTGAAAGGGAAGAGTCTTATAATGACCTTGCCCTTGATCTGGCTTATATCTACCAGACCTACTTCACTTCTCCTTGAATCGATGCTTCCGACCCGGTTGTCGCCCATAACATAATACTGGCCTTCAGGGACTGTCATGCTCTCGCCTTCATATGGGACCTCAAATGCAGGAGTATAACCGTCTTTGAGGTAGTCTTCTTCATAAGGCTCGCCGTTGATATAAAGCTGATTATCCAGGATCATGATCTCGTCTCCCGGAAGACCTATGGCACGCTTGATCAGGAGCTTGTCTTTACCGGTGCTTTCATCCGGCAGGGAGCTCTGGAATATGATGATATCTCCGCGCTCAGGTCCGTGGCTCCGGTAAGCCTGCCTGTACATGATCATGTAGTCGTTCTCGTGGAGTGTGTCCTCCATGGAAGACTGCTTTACGATTGTCGGTCTGATAAAATACAGAACGATGGTTGCCAGAATGACGGCGATAATGATATCGATGATAAGACTCTTGATGAAGCTGAAAGACGTTTCGCCGCTGTCAGCAGAAGCGTCAGCATCCATGAACTGATTGGTTTTTTCTTCGTAATTATTCAAATCTGTCTCTCCCGAGTATTTTTCTGAAAGCCGGCGGCAGCGGAGCTGTAAAACTGCGGCCGCTCAGGTACGCAAGATCTTCAGGAAGCCCGCTTTGCGCAAAACTTAGCCTGTAAGCATGAAGAAGCTGCGTTGTAAGTCCGTAAGTGCGCGCCAGATATTCATTGAGCCGCCGGATTTCCTGAGGGCCGGAGGCATGGCTTCTGAACTTTCCTTCGGCTGAAGCTCCGGCATACTTGCTGTCTCCGATCACCGGATGACCTATACCCGCCATATGCGCGCGGATCTGATGAGAGCGTCCGGTGACAAGTCTTATCTCGACCAGAGTCGCTTTCATATCGCTGCCGAAGTCTATGACCTCTACAGGTCTGACCTCTGTCAGGACCGGGAGCGGCTCGCCTTCGCTGCGGCCGGAACGGCCTTCATCGAAAAGTGCCTCCCTCTGTTCCTCCGAAGGTCTGGAAGCTTTGATCTGTGTGATCGTGACTTTGTTTTGTTTCTCATCTTTGACAAGTCCGCCGCTCAGCGCGATCTCTTCGTCAATGATACCATGCACGATGGTCAGATAGAACTTGTCTGTAAGATCCTCGCGGATCATCATGTTGAGCCCTTTGAGCGCTGCTGCAGTCTTGCCGAAAAGAACAAGCCCTGTGGTATTCCTGTCGAGCCTGTTTGCCGGAGCAGGCGAGAAGACCTTCTCCGAAAGCGGGTCGAATTCACCGCGGCTGATCAGATAGTCCTTGACCTGATTGGCCAGGTGGTTTTTCTTTTCGTTTCTGTCACCGTGAGTGAGCAGACCGTATGGCTTGTCTGCAATCAGGATATTGCGGTCCTCGTAGATGATGCGAAACTGTTTTCTGGCTTTGCTGCCAGGTCGTCCGTTGCGCCCTGAAGCTGCAGTCGAAGCGCGGCTTCCAGTGAGCCTTTCCAGAACATCATCTGAGATATACAGCGAAAGAGTCTCGCCTTCCTGAAGGATGTATGACTGGTCGCGGCGCCTGCCGTCAACCTTGATATCCTTGCGGATCAGTTTGTAGATCTCGCCAAGAGAAGCATTGCGAAGATACTTTCTCAGAAATCGGTCAAGCCGGCGTCCGGCATCATTGGCTGTGATGGTTATATCCCGCATAAACTCTCCCGTGGAAAACTGCATTAATCAATGTCACTCATTCTATCACAACAGGTGATGCACCTCAAGACAGATAGATTGCAAATGCTGATGATTAAAGATATAATCAATATGTTGGACACCGCAGAGAAAGAGAGTTTTTCAAGCTTTCCGGATTCTGCGAAACCAAACACTTCAACTTAGCAAAGGGTAACACATGAGACATATAAGAAACTTTTTTCACAACATCAATGATATTGTGCTGGCGGTAATCATAGTAGCTCTGGCTGCCGGGATCATCTACTGGCGTATGCAGATCATACTTGATTATCCTAAGGAACTCGCCAATGAGCGTGCAGAGGCTGTCCAGCAGCAGGAAGAGCAGGCAGCAGAAGAAGCCGCCGCAGAACCTGCTGAAGAACCAGCCGCAGGACAGACGGAAGAGCCGGCGGATGACGCGCAGGCCGCCGATACTGGCGAGGAGCAGGCTGCAGAGGAGGATGCCTCAGCGCAGCAGTAAGTACACTTTTTTTTCTTATTAACAAGGCGCTTAGCCCGGGTGGATGGAATGAACAAAACAAAAGATTACGCAAGACTTAATGACTACAACCTGACAATGCTGACTGATTTCTACGAAATCACGATGGCGAACGGGTATTTCAATTCAGATATGCGTGAAGCGGAGGCCTGCTTCGATGTATTTTTCAGAAGAGTTCCTGATGGCGGAGGCTTTGCCATCATGGCAGGACTCGAGCAGATCATTGCTTACATGAAGAGACTCAAGTTCACTGACGCAGATATCGAGTACCTCAGGACCAAGAACTGCTTCTCCGACGAGTTCCTGGATTATCTCCTGGACTTCAAATTCAGCTGCGATGTATGGTCAGTCCCTGAAGGATTTCCGATCTTCCCTCATGAACCGGTCATGATCGTCAAGGGACCTCTGATCCAGGCACAGTTCGTAGAGACTTTTATCCTGATGCAGTTCAACCATCAGAGCCTGATCGCCACAAAAGCCAACAGGATCGTCAGATCCGCACTCGGCCGTCCGGTCATGGAGTTCGGAACCAGAAGAGCGCACGGCGCTGACGCGGCAGTTTACGGCGCAAGAGCATCCTACATCGCAGGATGCGCAGGCACAGCATGCACCATAGCTGACAGAAACCACGATACACCGGCTCTCGGAACCATGGCTCACAGCTGGGTACAGAGCTTCGATTCAGAATACGAAGCATTCAAAAAGTACACAGAGATCTATCCGCAGAATGCCACTCTGCTGATCGACACATACAACGTCCTCAAGTCAGGACTTCCTAATGCTATCAAGGTATTCAAGGAACTCAAGCCTAAGAACATGGGTATCCGTATCGATTCCGGCGACATCACATACCTCACCAGAGAATGCCGCAAAGTCCTCGACGCGGAAGGCCTCACAGACTGCAAGATCGTCATCAGCAACTCCCTCGATGAGTACATCATCAGAGACGTCATTCTGGAAGGCGCGCAGATCGATTCCTTCGGAGTAGGCGAGAGACTGATCACCGCAAGATCGGAACCGGTATTCGGCGGCGTATATAAGCTGTCCGGGATCATGAAAAACGGTGAACTGGTACCTAAGATGAAGATCTCCGAGAACGTCGAGAAGATCACCAACCCTGGCTTCAAGAAGGTCGTAAGATTCTTCGAGAAGGAGACAGGAAAAGCCCTAGCCGATGTCATCATGCTCCGCGACGAACCGATGCCGGACGGCAAGCCTTATGAGATCTTCGATCCTAACGCTGTATGGAAGCGCAAAGTCCTTGAAGACTACGAAGCGATCGAGCTGCTTGTCCCGATCTTCGAGAAGGGCGAACTCGTATATGATGAGCCTGACATCGGAACGATCAAGAAGACCTGCGCAGAGCAGATCGACAAGCTCTGGGGCAGTCATCTGAGATTCGAGAACCCGCAGACCTACTACGTAGACCTGTCCAAGCCGCTCTGGAACCTCAAGCATGACCTGCTCAACAAGTACGGCGCAGCCAACATGTAAGATACTTGACAAAAGAACGACTTGGATTATAATAGAGGTCCTGCAGAAAACATCTGCAGGACTTCGTGGGGACGCACTGGTTTCGACAGGTGTGTGGAACGAAGATAAGCATGCCGTGGCGGTGATCCACGTAAAAAGTACCCGTTAAAAAGAAACGCAAAAACAAACAACAATTTCGCACTCGCTGCATAGTTCAGCACCGCGCGTCGGCCCGGATTCACCTGCAGGTCCGGTACCCGGCGTCATGAATGCAGGAAACCTCTTGCGTGACCTCCCGTTAGCGTAAGAGGACCAAACGGGATGGTCTGATGCGAGTCCGCCGTGTGACGCCCATCAGGCGAGATCAAATACCCGGCTAAGCATGTAGAAAGTTTTCCGGAAATATTCTTGGACGTGGGTTCGATTCCCACCGTCTCCACCATTGTTTAGGCTCCAGAGAGAAATCTCTGGAGTTCTTTATTTGCAACGGATCGCAGTGATTTCAGGCGATACAGCGATTTTGACGGATCCTATGAAAACACATGCAGACATGCGTATACCTACCCAGACATAGGTTTTTTGGGCAAAATAGTCGCAAAAATGGTCCGAGCCAAAGTGCTGGAAATCGTAAAATTTGTGCAAATTTTGCAGGCATAATTGACAGACGTCCAAGTTTTGTTCAACGATAATTGAGTTAGAAAAGTGTTTACACTTTTCTAACCTCGACAGATAATCGCACATTTGCAGACATGTTTTTCCTCCATTAGACTAAAAGCAAAAAGGAAAGACGAGGTGAGACATCATGTTCAGACCTAAGATCAGATTCACGCATGACGAGATAAGAGTGCTCGTCTTTGCTCTCAATGAATTGAGAAATACCCTTATAGCCGAAGGCCGCTACACAGATGCTGTAGACGAGCTTCTCGTGAAACTACTCGACTGACAGATCTCTTTCTGCCGGCAATACATCCCTGCTCAATTCCGGGTGGGGATTTTTTATGTCAAAATCCGGACTGCCGGTAGAAAGGATCTGAAATGTTCAATATCAAAAAAGGAAAAGAAGAAGACATCAACGAGGAAGAAAAGAAGGTAGCTGAGAAACTGAAAGAGCTGAGAGAAGCAGCAGATGAACCAGAGACGGAGCAGCCGGATTATTCAATGTACAGACCGGTAGAGCAACTATCTACGGATATCGCTGCCCATCTTGCTGACGTAACAGCAAAGAGACTCCACGGGATACTCAATGGCATACGCTTTGACGCTTCACTGCAGCTTGTCGCACGCCTGGATAACAGCGACAGTAAGACCGCAGTGAATATGATACAGGCGGTATTCCTTACTCACGGAATGAAGCATGCTGCTGAGGAGCTGGATATCCTCATGGACTGTGAGCCGTATGATGACGAGGTATACAACTCGTTTATCGATGAATTATTCG
>ONHU01000143.1 GCA_900317675.1 uncultured Eubacteriales bacterium | reverse complement strand
GATATCGCTTCCCGGTCTCAGGAAGAGATGGTATGTGTTGGCAAGGATGATCTGAGCGCCTGTATTTCTGACATCCTCCGGCTTCATTGCCTTGACGGTAGCCTGAGTTCCGACCGGCATGAAGACAGGTGTCTCGATGACTCCGTGAGGAGTCGTGATCCTGCCCCTGCGAGCCTTGGTCCTTTTGTCTTTGTATAATAATTCGTAAATAAGCGAAGTGTTCATATCTTCCTCTCTAGCAGATGATCATCGCGTCACCGTAGCTGAAGAATCTGTATCTTTCTTCCACAGCGATGCGGTATGCCTTTAATATCTCTTCTCTGTCATACAGCGCCGAAACCAGCATGAGCAGTGTGGATTTCGGGAGATGGAAATTCGTTATAAGGGCATCCACGATCCTGAAGCTGTAGCCCGGATAGATGAATATCCCCGTAGACTTGCTGCCTGCTTCGATCCTGAAGCCCTTGTCATACGCGGCGTCAGTTCTGTCAGCGGGAACAGCCATGCTCTCAAGTGTCCTTGTCGATGTCGTTCCAACGGAAATGATCCGTCCGCCGGATTCGATCGTGCTGTTGATGATCTCAGCATTCTTTTCGTCGACAGAGCACTCCTCAAAATGCATCTTGTGTTCTTCGATCACGTCGACTTTTACCGGTCTGAAGGTGCCTATGCCTACATGAAGAGTCACATACGCTATGCGGACTCCCTTTTGCGCGGCCTTAGCGAGAAGCTCCTCGGTAAAATGCAGGCCTGCGGTCGGAGCCGCCACAGAACCGTCGATGCGGCTGTAGACTGTCTGATACATTTCCTTGTCCGAATCTTCGGCCGGTCTTGAGATATACGGAGGCAGCGGCATCGAACCGATCTCTTCAAGCCGCTCCATAAAGATGCCTTCATATTCGAACTCGACGAGTCTCGTCCCGTTATCTCTGTCATGGATCCCGAGGATATGCGCTTTGAACGGCCTTTCGATCCCGTTGACCAGATAGCCTTCGCTCATATCCCCTTCGTAACCGGAAGGCACCGTAGATGTGCGTCCCGCGAGCAGCACAGTGTCTCCCTCATGGAGCCTTTTACCGGGTCTGACCATGCATTCCCAGCGGTCGCCCTCGATCCTCTTGATCAGAAGGAGCTCGATATGGGCTCCTGTGCCGTCCTTGATGCCGTACATCCTGGCCGGGATGACCCTTGAGTCGTTGAGAACAAGGCAGTCGCCCGGGTTTACATAATCCAATATATCGTAAAAATGACGGTGTTCGACCGTCTTTTTACTTCTGTCAAGTACCATTAGTCTGCAGCTGTCTCTCTGCTCGAGAGGCACCTGAGCTATAAGCTCCTCCGGCAGTTCATAATCAAAATCTTCTATCCTCATACTAAATATCGTCCAGTGTCAGCTGTCCGTTGTTTTTCCTTCCTTTCGAATGTTCTGTGACTTCTTTGCCTGATTCATCGGGTTCCGTGTAGAATCCCATGAGTCCCATATGTTCATAAGCAGCTTTGGATGCCACTCTGCCTTTCTGTGTCCTGTACAGAAGGCCTGCCTGGATCAGATACGGTTCGTTGGCATCTTCGATCGTGACTCTTTCCTCTCCTATCGCAGAAGCGATCGTCTCGATCCCTACCGGTCCTCCGTTGAAACTCTTGATGATCGTCGACAGGATATCTCTGTCGAGTTTCTCAAGACCCAGTTCGTCGACGCCGAGAGCGTCAAGGGCCTTGCGGGTGATGTCTATATTGATATCTCCGTCGGCAATGACTGCTGAGAAGTCCCTGACTCTCTTGATCAGTCTGTTGCCGATACGCGGAGTTCCTCTTGATCTTCTTGCGAGCTCGTCAAGCGACTCGTCATCTATGGCGGTATCCAGCACGCTCGCGGTACGTCTCAGGATCTCTCTGATCTCCTCAGGAGTATAAAACTCGAACTTTTCGACAATCCCGAATCTGTCTCTCAGTGGTCCGGACAGACTGCCGGCTCTCGTTGTAGCGCCGATCAGGGTGAATCTCGCGATATCGATCCGAAGAGACCTTGCTGCAGGACCCTTGCCTATGATGATATCCAGTGCAAAATCCTCCATCGCCGAATACAGCACTTCTTCGACAGAACGGTTGAGTCTGTGGATCTCGTCGATAAAAAGCACGTCGTTTTCGTTTAAGTTGGTCAGGATCGCTGCAAGATCTCCCGCTCTGCCGATTGCCGGGCCTGAAGTGACTTTGATATCTACTCCCAGTTCATTTGCTATGATCCCGGCAAGTGTCGTCTTTCCAAGTCCCGGAGGGCCGTAGAAAAGCACGTGATCAAGAGGCTCGCCTCTCATCTTGGCTGCCTCTATGTAGATAGACAGGTTATCCTTGGCAGCCGACTGGCCGCAGTATTCACTCAGGTACTGAGGTCTCAGTGTCAGTTCTCCGCTGAGCTCTCCCGGAGTTGCTTTTGTCTGTGTTACTCGTTCTCTCATTATATGATCTTCCTTGTCCTGCAGGAGTTAAGCGTCCTGATCCTAGAGCAGGAACTTAAGCGATTTTCTTACATATTCTTCGGCGCTGAGTCCTTCATCGGCAACCGAACCGACTGCGGCTTCAGCCTCTTTCTTAGTGTATCCGAGGGTAGTCAGCGCTACGGGAGACTTTGTCCTTAAGCTCGAGGATAACACGTTCAGCAGTCTTTTTGCCTACTCCCTGAGCCATAGCGATCGAAGATGCGTCCCCGGCAGCGATCACGCCTTTGATCTGGTTAGGCGTCCCGAGCGACATGATTGCCAGGCCGGCTTTTGGTCCTACGCCCTTGACAGTGATCAGCTGCTCAAAAAGAGCGAGTCCTTCGCTGTCGGAGAAACCGTAAAGCGACATGCCGTCTTCCTTGACCTGCAGATATGTATAGACCGCGATCTCATCTCCCTCTCTCGCAGTCAGAAGACTGCTGGTGTCTGAGACATAGATCCTAAAGCCAATGCCCCCGCCGGTCTCGACGACGATAGCGCCGCCTTCGTAATACAGATATTCACCTCTGATGAATCTTATCATTTCCTATCCCCTTGGTATC
>ONHU01000052.1 GCA_900317675.1 uncultured Eubacteriales bacterium | reverse complement strand
ATATCCGAAGCAGAAATGTGCGTCACCAAGATGAGAAAGGACGCTGAAAGCAAGGTCGACATCCTTCTGTCAACCATCCCTAACGGCGTCGTCATCGTTGACAGTGATCTGAATATCGCAGATCTCAACAAGAGATTCGTTGATATTTTCGAAGAATACCCTGAAGGTTTTCTCGATGCTGAAGGCCTCAGATCTTTCCGCGGTTCTCCGGTATCGATGTTCGTTCCGTTCGCTGAAAAATTCCGCGAGCAGTTCTATATGAAGAAACCTGCGCAGTACAGATTCAAACATGAAGGAAAAGTCATGCGTGTCACATTCTTCCTGGTTGAATCCAAAACATTGCTCGGCGCGATGTTCGAAGATATCACTACCCCTGTGGTAAGGCGTGAGGCTGTTATTGAAAAGGCAGAGGATGTCATCGTCAAATCGCTCACGACGGTCCAGAAGGTCGCTTCTCTTCTCGGCGAAAGCGCAGCAGAAACAGAAATCGTACTCAATTCCATCATAGAAGAGTTCAATGTTCACGGAGACAAATCAGCTGATTATGGTCTCGTTGAAGATGAAGGCGGTGGCAGCGATGATGAATGATCTGTGTATCGATATTGATTATCAGCAGCTGTACAAGCACGGTCAGCGTATCGGGGGCGATGTATTTCTGCTCGACAGAAGCGACGGTTCCAACATCATTACGGCTACGCTGTCTGATGGTCTCGGAAGCGGCGTCAAAGCTAATGTCCTTGCATCCCTTACGACTCATATGGCCAACAAGCTGTCCTTTTCTCCGATCGATCTCAACCATTCTGCAGAGATCATCATGGACACTCTGCCGATCGACAAGGAAAAAGGAATCAGCTATTCTACCTTCACGATGGCTAAGATCGTCTATGCCAATGACAAATCGTTCATCCGTGTCGGTCTTATTGAATACGACAATCCGGAAAGTCTGCGTTTTTCAGGAACCGCTCCTATAGAATGGGAAAAGCGTCAGACGGTTCTCAACCGGAAAAACGCTGTCAAGCGCGAGGTAATATTCTCATCTGAGTTCGACATGCAGGAAGGCGACAGGCTCATATTCTTCAGTGACGGTGTCGCTCAGGCGGGCGTCAGTCTCGGCGAAATGCCTGCAGCCAGACCAAGGCCGAAAGTATACGGCAGCAAAGTACCTTCAATCAGGACTCAGGCTGCCTCCGGCGTAGGCATCATGGGATGGGGCGAACAGAATGTAAAGAGCTTCATCGAAGAAGTGCTCAGCAAAAATCCTGACATCTCCTCGAGGCAGCTTTCCCGGGAGATCGTCACGCAGGCATACAAATTCGATAAGTACAAGGCTAATGATGATATCACATGTGTAGTTGTCTATGTCAGAAAGCCTCGGCGCACACTGATCGTCACCGGAGCTCCGAGGAGCAGGGAATCCGACAGAAAGCTCGGAGACATCATCCGCAGCTTTGAGGGAAATATCATCGTCTGCGGAGGCACTACTGCCAAGATCGTCGCAAGAGAACTCGGAACGTCTGTGAAATCAGACAGATCTCCTTCGGGAAACCTCCCGCCTGCAAGCATCATTGAAGGTGTCGATCTTGTAACAGAAGGAATGCTCACGCTTTCGGCTGTCAACGAGCGTCTTCGCAATAAAATGCTGCTCAAGAATATGCCTGAGGATCCGGCAAAACGCATCATTAAGATCCTCAGAGAAACAGATCAGGTCGAATTCGTTGTGGGTACCAAGATCAACGATGACACGGATGACCCTACCACCGCTGCCAAGATCGGTGTAAGATTTCCGCTCATAGATCAGATCACTCAGTCAATGCGTCACAACTACCTCCAGGAGGTCGAAGTAAACTACATCTGACCGCATCAGGATATACAAAAACGCCGCGTCCGCTTTTTCTGCGGACCCGGCGTTTTAAATTGTCCCGGAATATGCTTATCAGATATCGGTTCTTGCGAGTATCTGTGCCGGTGTCTTGCGCATCGTCACATATACAGGTATGAGACCGGAAATCAGATTGAATACCACCAGTATAGCAAGTGATATCAAAGCGATGATCGGATTGATCATATACATGCCTTCAAGATAGTACGTGATCTTGACAAGGTTATAGAGTACATAGTACATGATCGCTATTCCCGGCAGAGCCGTGATCAGAGTGATCACAAGGATCTCTCCTGAGAACATCCTGTAGATGTCTTTTTTCTTGAGACCTATCGCCCTTAGTGTTCCTACCTCTTTGATCCTTGAAAGGAACGAAGATCTGAGCATGAGGAACATCTCTATGAGCGAGATCAGGAAAATGACACCCGCGACCGCCAGAGCTGAGGTAAGCTGATCCTTACGCTCATGGATATATGCTTTTCTCTCCTTTGCGTCATTGACCTTACAAGGGAGCCCCTGTGAGTCAAGCAGGCTCTTGACCTGAAGCGGATTAGGAGCATATGCGCAGAAAGATTTCTGCTTGCTGATATAGTCTGCCCTGATCGTATCTGCACCTACATAATATGTATCTTCTCCGGCTTTATCGGATTTATAGTATCCGCAGACCTTGAGCTTGTGACCGCCCATCTTGGTGCTGATGCTTCTGCCGATCTCGTAATCCTCTTCCTCTTCATGGGAATCATTTACAAGCACCTCATACAGTCCGTCCGGCATTTCACTGCCTTTCTTGAGGCTTATCCCATCATCAGCAAGATCAATATCCTTGACCCTGCCTGACTGGATCTGATCCTGAGTCTCTTCTTCTTCGCCCGCAAAACCAAACTCTTCTGTCTGATTTCCGGAATTAGTCAGGATGTACATGACCTGACCGGCATCAACGAAAAGTGAAGGTGACTGTACATCGCTGATACCTACTATTGTGTAGTCTTCGAGATTTGGAACAGTAAGCTTACGTCCTATGAACTCTTCTGCAGTATCTATTCCGATCGCTGCTCCTGTCTTGTCGCGAAGGAAGGTGTCTACGACCATTTTATCCAGGACCACATCATGAGCTTCTTCAGGCATCGTTCCCTCAACGATCTGTTCAGGCTGAAGCACATCTGTCTGAGTGATCGATACATTGAGGTCTGTCGTTGCGTATCCGGTCTGCAGATAGTCATCCATAGGGAATGTTATCGCTTTTTTGCTGTCACCCGGAATAACGTATGACACGCTGTCCAGACTGTCGACCACCCCCATAAGCGAATCATCTTTTTCCGTGTTGGTAATAGTAATGTAGCTTCCGTTCGTCTGACGGTAATCATCAGGCTTGACTTCTATGATACCAAGCACATTACTTACAGCAAGCATGGTGAACATAGCAGCGAAGACAAATCCTATCATAAGAAATTTACGGATCTTCTTAAAGCCTTTGACCGTCTTCCATCCGGTGCTCAGCATATTGAACGGCGTATAGATCGATGAATAACGCGCTTTGAACTTCTTAGGAAGAAAAGCATTGTAGTCAAAATCATTATTCTCGAAATAGCTCTCATCCATTGCCTGATAATGCTCATCGACCATCTCGATGTTGGCCGTCTCATCGACAATATGCAGATTGTTTGCCGTGCTGATGTACATGTTCCCGCCGCGGATGACAAGCTTGATATCAGCTGGTCCTTCATCATCGCTGTAGACCTTGACGTTGACATCTCCCTGTGAGAATTCCTTTGCGACCGGCATATCCTTGAGATAGATCTTGTTCTCAAGCTGATAGTCAAGATATCTGGACGAATCATTGCTGTATGCCTTGATCACCTTGCCGTCTTTCATTTCGGCAACATGATCGGAATAGAATTCAGCGATCCTTCGTTCATGAGTGACCAGGATGACAAGTCTGTCCTTTGAGATCGTCTTGATTATGTTCATGATCTCAAGCGTGTTGGCGCTGTCAAGGTTTCCTGTCGGCTCATCCGCGATGATGATCCTAGGGTTTTTGACGATCGCTCTTGCAATCGCTACTCTCTGTCTCTGACCGCCGGAAAGAGCGCTGGCAAGCTTGTTCCTGTACTGGTATATGCCGACCTTTTCAAGACAGTAGTTTACTCTCTGCGCAACAGTCTTGCGGTCTTTGACTCCTACCATCCTGAGCGCGATAGCAACGTTCTCAAATACCGTTCTGTCATCAAGAAGGTTAAAGTTCTGGAATATGTAGCCTATGCTGGCATTCCTGATCTTGTCGATCCTGTTGCTGGAAAATCTTGTGATCAGCTGATCATCTATGTAGATCTTTCCTGAATTGACTTTGTCAAGTCCTCCGATAGCGTTGAGCAGTGTCGTCTTTCCGCATCCTGAAGGGCCAAGCAGACAGACTATGCCTCTGTCCGGAAGGATCATGGAGGTGTTGTCGATGACATGGATCTGATTCGACTTGCCTTTGTAGTAGTATTTGTTGACTTTGTCAAGTTTTATCATCTGCTACGCCTCCTCTCTGAATGCCTTCATCGCGCTCTTGGTAAATATCTTGCGGGAATATCTGCCTGCGATGAGCAGTGACATAAGAAGCAGGAGAACAGCAAGAACTGCGTAGTCTCTCAGTGTCAGATAATAAAGCAGCTTATTGACCTGTTCCAGAGGGATATATCCCTTCCTGACTAATACGACAAAGATAATATCCACACTGTAAGCTATCAGCATCATAAGCAGGAGCTCGATCCTGAGTATGGTGTCTGTGTTTCTCTTAGTAGCTCCGAGGATCCTCAAAGTCGAATAATACTGGTTCCTGGATCTCATAATGAGCCTGATAACGGCGTATGCGATGTAGAACAGTATGACAAATTCAACTAACAGTCTTGCGTAAGTGATCATCTGCAGTACAAAGCTGTATCCGCCGGTCATATCCGTCAGCGTTTCCTTGAGCGCAAGTGTCTTGTAACCTTTTTCTTTCAGAAGAGCAAGAGTTTCATCTGAACTGGTCTCATTTTCCATAAATGCGCTGATCTGGAAATATCCTTTATCGAAGAGCTGGTTAAAGTCTTCCTCGCTGATGAATACACAGCTGTAATACAGGTCATAGTCTTCTTTGCCTATACCAAGCAATTTTTCGATATTCTGGGAGGTTATCACCTGAGTGACCTCAAGGTCCACTGATGAATCAAAGAATCGGTTGCTGACATTCAGGCCGAAATCTTTACCGATCGCCTCCCCTTCAGGATAGTAATAAGACTGATCCTCAAAGATATATACTTCTCCCTCGGGTACTTCTGCAGACGGATATACTCCCCTGTCATATTCGTTGGTGACCTTGACGCCCCCGAAATCAAGGACTGACTTTGAAGTCGTAGCCATCATATTGGTCAGAAGTTCGCTGGCAACTGTGTCACTGACATATATTGTCGAATAACCGTAGAGGGAATAATCGTCCTCTTCGCCTCCGCTGTTGTCTATGACTATGCCGGCTATAGTTATAGGTTCTCCGAAATCATACTGCTGCATCTGCCCCATGTCCTGAAGTGTTACTTCAGCGCCTATCAAGGCTTCACCCAGATTGTTGATATTCATGTAAGCATCGCTGGATGAATTGGTGTTGATTACTATTTCATAATCATTCTCCGGCATATGCCCGTATGTGAGATCACCCTCATTGATCATCGATGTCGGATACACCGAGCCCTCAACGAAGAAGTCCTCCAATGAAAAGCTGACACCCGTATCGACGGCTATATCATTTCGGACAACGGACCTGATATTTTCAGTAGCCTGTATGTCCGCGATCTCCTCTTCCGTAAAGGAAGTCTCATCGTTCTTCTTGATGATGATACGGTCAGAGCTTGACTGTGTAAAATACGGATTGGTTCCGAGCAGCTCCTCCTGGTGCATGCTGTTTTTTGTTGTCGCGTACTGGCTGAGAACTGCCGTCGCCACAAAAAGATACACGATAAACAGAAGAATGAATTTTGCAGGAAGATTGAATGTGTTTCTGAAACCGAGCCGGAGTTCTGACGTTTTGCGCATTTTTCCCGGCTTCGGGACATTGCTGCCGGGCGCTGCTTCATTTGCCGTGGCAGTATTCGCTGATTTTCCTTTTTTCTTAGCTTCCTCGTTTCTCGCAACTCTGCCCTTTCTGGCAACAGTCTCGGATGTAACGATACCGTACAGATCATCTTCTGAATCAGAAGCAGCATCTTCCTCATATGTAAATCCGCCCTCATGACGGATCTTTTTGTCCTCGATGATTCTTCCGTCATGCATTGTAAGCTTGCGGGTCACATAAGGTTCAGCCTGATCGTAGTTGTGCGTTACGATCACAACAAGCTTGTCATTCGATACCTTGCTGAGGGTTTCCATTACACTCTCAGCTGATACGCTGTCGAGATTACCGGTAGGCTCATCCGCAACGATGATCGGCGCATCCTTAGCAAGCGCTCTCGCTATGGCTACTCTCTGCTTCTGACCGCCGGACAGCTTGGAAACCTTGGTGTTTCTGTATTCGCTGAGACCGACAAGCTCCAGAAGCTCGGTGATCCTGTCTCTGCACTCGGATCTCTTTTTGCCTGACAGCAGCATTACAACTTCGATATTCTGATAAACAGTGTAGCTGTTGATCAGATTGAAGTCCTGGAAAATATTCCCTATATATGTTTTACGGTACCGCTCATAGTCTTCTGTTCCGTAAGCAGTCGTATCTTCGCCGCATACGAACATCTCACCTTCTTCGTAGGTGTCGAGACCGGATATTACATTCAGAAGAGTCGACTTACCGCTTCCGCTCTCTCCGGTGATCGCAACGAATTCGCCGATATCGAGAGCCAGATCTACACGGGCAAAACCCATACTGACCGATTCTTCCGTAGCGTAATATTTCGATACTTTTTTCAGCTCAATAGTATGTGCCAATTCATGTCCTCCTGTGAAGTATGGTTCAGTGTGCGCAATGAATATGCGCATACATAGGATATTATAACACTATATAGCGTCAATAAGCACTAAAAAATACCAAATATTGAATTCTTCCTGCAGCCGGTCTTTTTCCGCACAGAAAAAGACGGACCGCATAGTCTGCGGTCCATCTTTATATCACATAAATGACTGTGTGTCAAAGGACTGTCATTCTGACAGACTTTTCCATCAGATCTTGTTGTCGCTTCCGAGAACGTTAACGATCTTGTGCGCAACCATATCCTTAACAGCCTGTCTTGCAGGTTTGAGGTACTGGCGAGGGTCGAAGTGGCTTGGGTTCTCAGTAAGGTGCTTGCGGATGTTTGCGGTCATTGCAAGACGGATATCGGAGTCGATGTTGATCTTGCATACTGACAGCTCTGCAGCCTTTCTCAGCTGCTCTTCAGGAATACCGATAGCATCAGGCATATTGCCGCCGTACTGGTTGACCATGGCAACGAAGTCCTGCGGTACCGATGAAGATCCGTGCAGAACGATCGGGAATCCAGGCAGTCTTCTGGACACTTCCTCGAGTACATCGAATCTCAGCGGTGGAGGAACGAGGATACCTTTTTCATTTCTTGTGCACTGTTCCGGACGGAACTTATATGCGCCGTGAGATGTTCCGATTGCGATTGCCAGAGAGTCGCAGCCTGTTTTGGTTACGAATTCTTCGACTTCTTCCGGACGTGTATAGCTTGCCTGACCTGCCTCGACTACTACTTCATCCTCTACTCCTTCGAGTGTTCCGAGCTCAGCCTCTACGACTACGCCGTGAGCATGAGCATATTCAACTACCTGACGGGTGATTGCGATATTCTCTTCGAAAGGCTTGGATGACATGTCGATCATGACTGATGTAAATCCGCCGTCGATGCAGCTCTTGCACAGTTCGAAAGAATCACCGTGGTCGAGATGAAGCGCGATAGGGATATCAGGGTTTTCAATGACAGCTGCCTCTACCAGTTTCAAAAGATATGTATGGTTGGCATAGGCACGCGCACCCTTGGAATCCATGTTGTTAACGTTGAAAGCTCCGACAGCATATCCGCCGTCATAAGCCTTTTTGAACATTTCGGTTGTTGTTACCAGTGGCATGTTTTACCCCCTTCTTGTTATATAGGTTATAAAATATAATTACTATATCTCTCTTACGTTCACACTAATTATAATTATGGCAGAAGCAAATATCAACTCGCGAGCCTGTTTTTCTTATGCCGCGGTCAGTATCCCGCCCCGACATCCACTCTGTGCAGCATCGCTCCGCCTTCAGAATACCGCTTCAGGTTTTCACAGAAAAATCCGACCGTCTGATCGACAGTATAAGGCAGAGACATGTCCCCTGCGATATGCGGTGTGACGACACAGTTCCTCGCGTTCCACAGCGGATGATCCGCCGGAAGCGGCTCCGGCATCACAACATCGAGCATTGCACCTGCGATCCGTCCTTCGTTAAGAGCAGAGATCAGCGCATCCTGATCAATAACCGTGCCCCTGCCTACATTGATGATGAGCGCCTTCTCCGGGAGGGAGTCAATAAGTTCCGCGCTCAGAAGTCCTTCTGTCTCCGGCGTGCCGGGCACACAGACGACAAGCACATCTGTATCCTGTACATTCTCCGCAAACTCATCCATCGTGCAGGTCCGGTCAAAACACTCCACCGGTCTGCCGCTCCTGCTGAACCCCAGAACAGACTCAGCGCCGAGCGCTTTGAATCTGACCGCGGTATTGCGGCCGATATCTCCGGTTCCTATGACAGCGATCCTGCTTTCAGCTATTGAGCGTGTCGGGATATCCTGTACCCAGCCTCTCTCATCCGTGATCTTCCTGTATACAGGCATCTGCTTCATGAGCATCAGGGAAGCCATGATAATATATTCAGAGATCGCTCTTCCGTAGGCTCCCGAGCTGTTGGTAAGGATCACATCGCCTGAGTCAAATGCACCGGTAGATATCAGTTTATCCACACCCGCGTAAGGTGTGTGGCACCATTTTAATTCCCGCGCTTTCAGCACAGCGTGGTAATCAGCCGTGTATAAGATCTCCGCACAGGATATGTCTCCGGCTGCAGCATCTGTGTCATCATAAAACAAAGCAGAATAACCGTATTTTTCAGCCGCGGCTTTCATCATCCTCTTATTGTCATCTGACAGAAACTCAGCGATTATAAGGCAATTCTTCATATCATTCTCCCGGCGAAGGACTTACGACCTTGCCCATATTCCAGATTCGAGCCGCATCCTGCGCAGCCTTCAGACGCCCTTCCGGAGTCTTATAATCAAACTGAATTGTCTGGGCGCCGCAGTCTGCGCACACGACATACCAGCACCATCCGTTTTCCTCTTCAAGAAGAGCGGCGCCTCCGCAGCGAGGGCACTCGATGAGATCAATAAGGCTGTAAATGTTCATTATTTCGCTCCTCCCGGTCAGTGTCCCGACGCCATCATATAGATCTTGTAGATATCTTCAGTAGCAAGGACCTTGAAATTACCTATAGTACGCGCGTCTCCAAACGTGACGCCGAGAGCAGCTCTGCGGCATTCATCTTCGCCGAAATCAAGGCCAAGCCCCCTGATATCAGTCGGCATTCCGATTGAGCGGAAAAACTCTTCGAACTTTTCGATTGTCTTCACAGGATCGCTCTCACCGAAAACGCCCATTCCCAGTTTTGAGAATCTATCAGGATCGACATCAAGCACATACCTTGCCCAAGAGCCCCAGACAGCCGCCAGTCCGGCCCCGTGAGCTACGTCATGCTCTGCAGACAATTCATGCTCGATCTGATGACATGCCCAGTCACCTTTAGTAGAGTTGCCTGTTGCCATGAGTCCGTTGTGCGAAAGAGAACCGCACCACATGATGTTAGCTCTCGCCTCATAATCGTCAGGCTTTTCAAGAGCAACAGGAGCCCATTTTATGACTTCACGAAGGAGTGTAAATGACAGTTCGTCAGTAAAATCCAGCGAATCCCCCTGATGGAAGTATCTCTCAAGAGTGTGCATCATGATATCTGTGGATCCGCAGGCAGTCTGATATGCGGAAACAGAATATGTCAGTTCCGGGTCAAGCAGAGCGAACCTGACTCTGCCGAAATCTGTATTTACTCCCCTTTTATACACCGGATCAGTCTCATCATTGGTTATTACTGAAGAGTCACTCATCTCAGAACCAGTAGCTGAGAGCGTAAGAATCACTCCGACAGGAACGGTACCTTCGACCTTTCTCTTGCCGCAGTAAAAGTCCCACACATCCCCGCCGCCATACGCGCCATAGCCTATAGCTTTTGCGCTGTCAAGTACTGAACCGCCTCCGACAGCCAGAATGAAATCGATTTCTTCGTTTTTGACAAGCTCGATCCCTTTGCGGACAAGGCTTACTCTCGGATTCGGAACTACTCCTCCAAGTTCAACGAACTCGATCCCTGCGTCGCTGAGATTCTTCTCAACCCTGTCAAGCAGTCCTGTGCGCTTTACCGAGCCCGACCCGAAGTGGATAAGCACTCTGGAAGCTCCGAATTCTCTGAGCATCTCTGCCACGTTGCTTTCAGCGCCTGCACCGAATACTACCTTAGTCGGTGTATAGTAACCAATAGACATAATCACACCTGCCTTTCTGTATTTCCCGTTATGTCCATGATTATATCACAGCTGTGTGACATCATTCATTTTTACTTATCGTACATTCAGCCGTCACCGGATTCTGTCAGCGAAAGCTCTCGCTTTCTCATCGATATCCGGTATGGAGAGAATGCTCTTCGGATCATTTGCCGTCTCATTCATCGCAAATCTGTCAGGAAGTATGAATGATTTATTGAAATTCAGAGCACCGATGATCTGCTCTGAAACAATATCTCCTCCGCTGTACCCCGATACCACCAGAGCGTAGATCCGCTTGGAACTGAAATCATGAGCTCTGAACAAAGCCGTCAGGCGGTTGATAAACGCAGTAAAATTAGCGCTTACCGCATCATTGTAGTTCGGACAGATCATGATGAGCACATCGGCATCAAGAATCGCAGGATATACGCGCTCTGTGATGATTCCCCCGTAAAAGCATCTCCCGTTTTCTCCGAAGTGCAGGCAGTCCTCGTATTTACAGCCTATACAGTCCGTAACAGCTCCGTCTCTCAGAGATATTTCGGTGATATCCGCTCTTTCCTCCAGACCTCGTCTGACCTTGTCCCAGAGAAGCAGAGTGTTGGATGTCCTTCTCTGACTCGCATGGAGAGCCAGAACATTGAGTCTCCTGTCTTCAGACGGGATCTCAAACCCCAGTATTTTCCTCACCAGCGCTTCTGTCTGCTGGCTGTATACCTCTATCGGCTCTACTCCTCTGATTTTAGAGAGGACGTGGAAATTACCCAGCGAACCAGTCGCCTCTACAAGCGGTTTTCCGGGGAAAGTGCAGCCCGCATTGTTTGCCGAAAAAGCCATCCTGCGCGCGAGTGCTTTTGTATAGAGCTCGCTGCTCCCGTCAACAATGATCCCTCCGACCGATCCTTTCATACAGCCCGGATGCTTCCTGAAGCCCTCAAGCAGCCTGTAGTATTCCATGTTGATCCCGGCGTCATTGAGACATATAGCAAAAAGTACTCTTTCTCCCCCCAGAGTAATATCATCCAGCTGTGATACCTTTTCCGCAAGTACGATCTCTGTTCCTTCTTTTTCTATTTTGTTGAGAACGGGGTCCAGCACGGACCACATCCTCTGCGTGCGGCCCTGCAGTTCGCAGACCGGACGCACCACGATAAGTCTTCTGTTCATTCTCTGATTCCTTTTCCCTGCCCGGGTACCCATCCCGGAAAAATATGATTCTGTTACCTTATGCGGCACAGATTCCTGTAAGCCGAAAGTATCCTTTCATACAGAGGGTCCGGCAGAGCCGCATCCTCATACTCGATCCCCTTTTCTGTGAATCTGTTTCTGATACCCAGAAAGGCGCCTTTATCCCTGCATCCAAGATAGACCGATCCGTAGTGCCACTCCCCCCTGAGTGACAGCAGGATCGATATCGCTGCGGAAGACAGCGCAGGGGCTATATATGGTTTGAAACCCAGTTCCCGGACTCTCAGGTTAGCCTGCACGGTATATTCTGTCAGAAGTCTTGAAGCCGCATCATCATAATGCACGATGCTGTTAGCTATGACCAGGTCCTGTCCGTGCGGACCAAACGCGCGTCCTTCCTCTGCATAAAGAGACAGGCTTTCACGGTACTCCTCAAGTCTTTCGGAATAATAGAGAGCTCTCATATTCATTACCCCGAGGCCGTATCCCTGTATCTGCCACGGTTCCAGACCTGAAGCATCCAGAAGCGCGGCAGCAAGATTGTCGACAGGATCGCTCACTACAGCGATCATGCCTTTGTATTCAGCCTTAGCAGCAAGTCCTGCATAATGTCTTATTATCTCTCTGTTGGCCTCAAGCTGGACCATCCTCACATCAATCCCTGTATTGTCTGAAACCGGAGGCACGCCCTTGCTTGCGCAGAATATCAGTACGTCGCAGTCAAAGAGTTTTTCTTCGTCTGTGATGAACACAGAAGGAAGTTCCTTCTGTCCGAACGGATAGCCGATCTGGTTGATCTCCATTTCGAGCCTCTCAAGATTCTCACTTCTTATATCCATGATGCCAAGCTCAGATATCACGTCACTTCCGAGAAGCCTGAGACCTATAAGCATCGTCGTTCCCACATCGCCCAGCGCAAGTATATTTACTCTGTTCCTGCTGTTCAGTCTGAACGCGCATCCGTCTGCTTTCATCAGACCGGCAGAGTCTATGCCGGCATCATATGGCAGATCGTGTATGTATTTCATTGTATCTTTCTCCCATCCTCTTTCATATATGCTGCAAGCCGCCTGAGCTTGCGGATCTCGTTCTCAAGATATACGGAAGGGGCTGTATGTTCGTCATATTCAAGCCCCGCTCCGAGCAGCGGGAATCTCGGCTTGGTAATAACAGCACCGAGTCTGCCGAGAGTCAGTTTCTTCTCAAAAGTCTTCTGATATTCCTGTTCGATTGTCCTGAGTATGTGAAGAGCATTCTCCAGACACGTAAATGAATACCTGTAGAGTCCGTCAGGACTGCCCCCGAGACTGAATATCAGTCCGGTATACGGCAATATCATGTTGATCGAAGCATTTTCATCGGCGTCCGGGCTGTCTATTCCGTCTCCTCCGATAAAAGGATAGCAGTCACGTTCATTGACCCACAGACTGATCGAAGGGATGAAATATGCCGACGCTGTCTCCCTGCCGCGCAGTTTCATCTCGTCAAGAGCGTTTCCTGTCAGAAGACCGACAACGACTTTATGCACCTCAACATCCTGACTTCTCAGCACACTATCGATCTTGGTCAGTCTCTGACCGGAATGCAGAAGATCGTCTACCAGTATTATCGGTCTGCGGAAAGATTTAAGCATCCTGGCCTGATCTTCAAGCGGCTGATAGCCTCTGGCTTCACGTATGCTGAATCCTCTCAGGTCATTGTTGAAATATTTTTCAGTCCGCAGCGCTTTAGTTACAGTATTAGGCACTACTACGTCCGAAAGTGCTTTGCCAAACGGCACTGACATGTACGGACCTCTCCTTCTCAGCGGATCAGGTTCTGTACTGACACCATTGGTCGAAGCGACTATATCCACTATCTTGCTGTATACAGCACTGGTATTGAACGATATCAGAAGCTTGCCCGGGAACATCTCTCTGAAAGAAGCCAGCAGATTATCGTGTGCCTCATCGATCGCTTTCTGCACACGCGGATTCTTGTTAAGAGGATCCTTGATGACTGTATCTGCATCCCTGAAGATGACTACAGGATTCTTCATATCCACCGCGTACAGCGGTCTGTCCGGATCGTCTGATATATTGACGAACCCCTGTCTGACCATCGTCGGAATCGCAAGAGGGTCTGCCGCCTCGCCGCAAACCGGATTGAATACAGCAAAGGTGTAATCCCTCGCCATAAGCGTTGCAAGAAGCTCAGTCAGAAGTATCTGCCTGATATATGAAACGCTCCTGTCTCCGGAAACGTAGAAAGCACCGATAACAGCCGTCTCTCCTCCGCAGTGACTGCGGATATATGATGCGGCTCTGATATCTCCGAATTCTTCGAGCAGATCGCTTGTCCTGACCCTTTTCGCTCCTGCCGCAGCCATGATCGAATGCTCCGGTGATTCAATGACCACTTTCCTGACATCAGGCCGTGCCATATATTCAGAAAGGACTCCGTTTCTGTCCTCATCACTTCCGAATGCGTTACGGAAATAGGCTTCATCAGTCTTCTCTCCCGGCTCATATGGATGGATGTTAAGTTCCATAGCCTGCATCACATGCTTGTAGGCCGGTTCTCTTGTATAGTAGTTGTTCTCATATATAAATGCCTGCGCGACCGGGTCGATAAGAGTAGAGATATCACGTCCGAGGTCTATATTGTCTCTGATCCTCGTAGAGCTGATATCTTCATAGAACTTCTTCAGCGTAAGGCTGATGACTTTGCCTGTGACCGGATACGATTCGCCATCGGCATCGATTTTCCTTGCTTCCCGAGCAAAAACTATATGGTTGAATGAGTGTATCGAGTTCTCACACGGTTCTGCCCTGTAGGCTGAAGCGTTCATAACGACATCCGACCCCATAGCGATATACAGCTCTCTGCCCTCAAAACACTTTCTCAGAACTCCAAGATCCTCCGGGCTGGCGATATTGACCGGTATCCTGTCAGGGAAAATATAAATACCCTCTTCATCAGATACGGACATTCTCGCTATCTTGCTCCTCAGCTTGTGAGGAAGCGTCTTTTTTGACCATGAAAATTCATCGATACTCAGATATATATCGAATCCCATATCCCGGATCGTTGTCGCGATCGCTTTGTGCCCGAGGCTGAACGGGTCAAACGTTCCCGGAAAGAACACCGCAGGCCTCTCGTCAGGGAAGCTGAGCGACTGTACTTTATGCTGATAATCTGAAATAAATCTGTATGCAGAATTGAGCATCGCCGCATTGTTGCAGAAATCAAGCTCGTTACCGTCCGGGATCTCCGGCAGGAGCATAAGCAGTCTTCTGAATGAATGGATGCCCAGATACCACTTATCCTCATATGTAAGAATATTGCTGGCGAAGATGTTGGTCCCGACAAGACGGAACGACTCTCGAGATACAGCCTTCCTGAAATGCGAACACCCCTTCATAAGCAGTCCGAGTATGTGCATCCTGCGGTCCTCACATGACGGATCCTGACTCGCGTATTCATAATCTGCGTAGTTTTCAAGAGCTACGGCCAGAGTGCTCAGCGCCGCAGTCGCTATCCTGTCGCTTGAGGTATTGACCATCCTGCCCAGTTCAGATATGACCTCATCCAGCTCATCAGGTCTCAGATGGAGAATGACCACACCAAGATAATCCGGTATTATTCCGGAAAACTGATAGTCTTCTATCTCCAGTCCGTTGAAAAGCTCTACCATCAGCTCGTTGCGCTGATCCATAGGCAGTTCGGTCAGAATGCCGAGCAGCGCCTCGCCCGCTCTGCGTCTGACGCTTACTGTCTCGCTGACTTTGATGAGGTTGGCAAAATGAGTTGCTATATGCAGGAGTCTGCCCCGCTCTGCATTCCTTACCTCCGGAGCGCTCATAACAGAAATATTAGCCCTTTTGACAAGCCACGACACATGGCTCTTGAGGTCATCGAGGAACATAGCGGACAGCTGTTCATCGGACAGATGATCTGTAGGGATACCCAGAAGTTCGCGAGTACTTTTTTCCGCATCTTCCTCTGATACATCCTTATATTGCCTAAGTACTTCAATAGCGGCAATGTCAACGTCCCGTGAGTATCTGCCGAGTATCTTGCGGGCAAATCCGCATACCCTCGCGGAAAAACTCTCCGGACACAACCCAGGCTCTGCAAGCAGCGCTGTATTCATCAGAACGATCAGCTGTTCATCGTCCGACCCCTCATCAATGTAGTATTTCTCAAGTATTTCGTAGTATTTATGCCTGCAGGACGGTCTGCAGCTTCTGACTACTTCCCGCACGAAGAAATCCGTGCTTGAAGTTATCCACTTGCTGTGTATCTCAGTGTACTTATGATCCGGATGAAGGAGCATCTCAATATACTGGCTGAACATCGACAGGTTGGTCACATTATCGTCGGCCGCAGGGATGTCTTTAGGCAGCTCTTTCTTGTATTCAACGCGATATTTTGCCACTATGAATCCCATAGCGGTAGCTGTCTGCTCGCGTATATCACTTTCGCTGTGTGCAAGCTGGTCATAAAGGAATCTGAGAGTCATGCTTTTCTGAGCATCTGACATATAAGTCGAATACCTTCTCAGGATATCTATATATGTCCTCAGATTTTTCCAGTCTGTCTCGCTGCGGGCATCTTCCAGAAGACTTCCGAACAGCTGAGGATCTCCGAACCGGCGCATCATTCTGATGTTATGATCGATCGAATGGAATCTGATCTGATCAACAACTGCCCGGCCGGAGAGGAGAGCTGTTTCCCTCTCTTCAATCCGGATTTGCTCAGGATATGACCTGAGATAATCAAAAGGCCAGACCTCTGCTCTGTCAGGTATGAACGGATCAACGCCATGTTCTTTCATATAGTTTTCGAAATCACTGAGCTTGCTGTAGACTCTTGCATACCTGTTTCTTTTGGCATCATCTACATTATCCAGCTTGCTGAGTATGACATCGAATGCCTGTTTAAGGCTGTAAAAATGAATGATCTCTCTCCCGTTTTCTCTCGTGCTCTTGGACCTGAAGTCTGCATAGATCAGGAGCAGTGATTCTACAGACAGATTCTCCAGTTCCAGGTCCCATACAGAATGGTTGGCGGCAATATGTGCTATATCTTTAAGGCCATTATGACTCAGGCAATAATCAGTATAGTAATAGTGCAGATAAGGAACTCTGCGCTCTTCATGTTTTCTGCATCCGTATTTTCCAATATCATGGGTAGCTGCTGCCGCGGATATCAGACCCAGATCGACCGGTACTCCCGCCGCGCGAAGCTGGCTTGCCGCATGCATAGCTATATAGTGAACTCCGGCAACATGACCAAGTGTATTGAAAGGGGTTATCTCGCTTCCGATGCGCATGAATTCATATATATGATTCTCATATGCCAGTTTTTTCATCCTGATATACTCGCGCGTGAAATCATTCCCTCTTATCTCGCTGTCGGACAGCATCCGGAAGTCTTTTACCGGATCGAACGCGCAGCACTTCTGTTCGTACTTATATATTTCATTGAGGAATCCAAGAAAAGACTCTCTCCCTGCGGAAAACCGCTCACTGTCTTCCGGCGCGCCGAGGTGCGGATATACCCTGTTTCGAAGATACCGATACGTATGTTCAAGCCACCCGTTCTCCGGACTTTCTTCTTCGGTACAGATGTACTTCTTCCATACATCAAGAGCCGACTCCGCCCTTATCCTGCCATCTGCATCCGAGCTTGCCATAAGTTCATCAGCTGCAGCAGAGTCATCGCACATCCTGCTTATCCTTTTTTTCAGTGTCTCATACCGGATCATTCTCTCCGTAGTCATAACTCTCTTTTGTTCCTCTTCCCTCAGTACCATCAGCATTTCTGTTGCTTGATATAAGTAATACGGCATTAATTATATCTGCATTCTGTCCTGTATGTCTATTTTGTCATAAAGTAAACAGGCTGTGCCCTTTCGGACACTGCCTGTTTCTTTTGTAAGAGTTGCCTTATGCAGCGATTATGCTTCCGGTGCGTAGAAGTCTACGAACTTGACGAGCTTGTTGTAACGAGCCATAGCTGCTGCTTCGTTCTCTGCGAAGAGCTTCTCTGCTCTTTCCGGATTCTCTCTTGTCAGTCTGTTGTATCTTGCTTCGTTCTTCAGGAACTCCTGATATCCGCCTGCAGGTACCTTGCTGTCCAGTGTGAACGGATTCTTGCCCTCTGCCTTGTTTGCAGGGTTGAATCTGAAGAGGTTCCAGTAACCGCACTCTACAGCCTTCTTCATCTCCATCTGGCAGTTCATCATGCCGCCCTTGATTGAGTGCATCTCGCATGGTGAGTAACCGATGATGAGGGATGGTCCGTTGTAAGCGATAGCTTCGTTCATTGCCTTCAGTGTCTGTGCCGGGTCAGCACCCATAGCTACCTGAGCTACGTATACATAACCATAAGCCATAGCGATCTGAGACAGTGACTTCTTCTCTACAGCCTTACCAGCTGCTGCGAACTGAGCTACCTGACCGATGTTGGAAGCCTTGGAAGCCTGTCCACCAGTGTTGGAGTAAACCTCAGTATCGAATACCATTACGTTTACGTTCTCGCCGCTTGCAAGTACGTGGTCGAGTCCGCCGTAACCGATATCATAAGCCCAGCCGTCTCCACCGAAGATCCATACGGTCTTCTCAGCGAGGAGATCCTTACGAGCGATGATCTCAGCACCGATCTTAGCTTCTTCGAGAGCCTCAACGAGAGCCTCACCTGTTGTCTTGGAAGCGTTTACATCGTCAAATGCTGCGAACCAAGCCTCAGCTGCAGCCTTAACAGCATCAGGTACGCCTGCAGCTACGAGCTCTTCAACGTCAGCCTTGATCTTAGCTCTTCTTGTCTTAACAGCCATTCTCATACCGAGACCGTGCTCAGCATTGTCCTCGAACAGGGAGTTGCACCATGCAGGTCCGTGTCCTTCTTCGTTGACTGTGTAAGG
>ONHU01000173.1 GCA_900317675.1 uncultured Eubacteriales bacterium | reverse complement strand
CAAGCTTGCAAACGACGCTGAATTCGGCAATGCTATCCTTGGCGGCCAGAATCCGTACGCTATGCTTGCAGCAGGCGCTGAGCTTGTAGACATGAGCAATATCTCCATCTATGATCAGGGCTGCAACGAAGAGTTCCAGAGAGCTATGAAGAACTACTTCGATGGCAACGCTACATATGAAGAAGCACTTGCACAGTTCAACTCCGCAGTAACAGAGAAATATCCGGAGCTTGGCTGATACCTGAATTAGTGATATTCATACGAAACTAACAGGGTGCCTGTCCGTGAGTACGGGCAGGCACCTTTTATACATCTACGAGATTCAGGATCGGCAGAATATCTCTGGAATCACACCGAAGAATCACCGGAGGTGTGCTGCGGATCCTGAAAAAATCTGCAGATGCATGAATAATAATATTGTTAGAGGGGAAATGTGCAGCTTGTGGCACAAATCTTGGAGGAAATACTATGAACAACAAAAAGTCCAGCGCTGTGACAAGCTATAACAAATGGGGCTATATCTTCCTCATTCCGTTTGCAGCCGCTTTCATCGTCTTTCAGCTGATTCCGCTGTGCAGCACGATTTACAACAGCCTTTTCGAAAATTATATGTCCGGTCTGAAACGTGTCGGACTCCGCAGATTCTCGTATCCCTGCTTCTCGGAGCCTGGTTCACGGATCCGTCACTCAGATTAAAGGGACAGAGATTCTTCAAGACCGTTATCTATCTGCCTAACCTGATTATGGCGTCTGCATTTGCCATGCTCTTCTTCACCTTGTTCGCAGATTCCGGTCCTGTCAACTCTATCCTGGTAGGTATAGGAATTCTCAGCAAACCCTATAAGTTCATGTCTCATGTCTGGAGTGTACGCGGTCTGGTTGCCATGATGAATTTCCTCATGTGGTTTGGCAACACGACTATCCTCCTCATGGCCGGCATGATGGGTATTGACACGTCGCTTTTTGAGGCAGCCGAGGTTGACGGCGCCACATCCACACAGATATTCTTCCGGATCACACTTCCTCTACTGCGTCCGATTCTGGTATATGTTATGGTAACATCTCTGATTGGCGGTCTGCAGATGTTCGATGTCCCGCAGATTTTAACAAATGGATCCGGCGACCCGGTTCGTACATCTATGACTCTGATTATGTACCTGAATAAGCATCTGTACAGTAAGAACTACGGTATGGCAGGTGCCCTATCTGTGATTTTGTTGATTATTACAGGTATTCTGAGCATGATTATTTTCAAGGCAACTGCTCAGAAGGAAGTGAAATAAAGGAAGGAGGAAAAAACTATGAATGAAAAGAAGTCAAGCGGCATGAACATAGGCCTTCGGCGCGCTGTTTCATACATTGTGCTGATCATCCTCTCTTTCCTGTGCCTTTTCTGGTTCTATGTACTGTTCATCAATGCAACGAGATCCAACAGCGAGCTGGTTAAAGGTTTTACTGCGATCCCAAGTACACATCTCATGCAGAATCTTCATAATGTTCTTCACGGAACGCTTCCGATGATGTCGGGTATGAAGAACTCTTTGATTATTTCTGCACTTACGGCTCTGTTATGTACATATTTCTCAGTTATGACGGCATATGCGATACAGGCATATAACTTTACGGGAAAGACTGCTATTTTTACATTTATTCTTATGATCATGATGATTCCGACCCAGGTTACGGCGTTGGGATTTGTACAGTTGATGAATAAGATGGGTCTGGAGAACAGCTTTATTCCGCTGATTCTTCCGGCCATTGCATCCCCGGTCACTTTCTTCTACATGAAGCAGTACATGGAGTCGAACCTCCCGATGTCGCTTCTGGAGGCGGCGAGAATAGACGGAGCAGGCGAATTCTACATTTTCAACGGAATCGTCCTTCCTCTTATGAAACCGGCGATTGCGGTACAGGCGATTTTCTCTTTCGTTTCGAGCTGGAATAATTACTTCACACCGTCCCTGATTCTACACAAAGACAAGGTTAAGACTCTTCCGATCCTGATTGCACAGCTTCGTGCAGCGGACTGGCTGAAGTTCGACATGGGCCAGGTGTATGCGGCGATTGCATTTTCGATCTTCCCGGTCATCATTGTATATCTCATCCTGTCCAAGTATATTGTAGGCGGTGTGTCTGCGGGTGCTGTGAAGGGTTGATGGGGTAGATTTTCCGATTGCATTTTTAATGATATCGACTGTAATGTAGATTCGAAGTGGGAAGTTTCAGTCGCTGAAGCTCTGTCAGGCTTAGAGTGGTTGAGGTCTGACGCGTTAAGAGTCGATGAGGCGAAACACATATATTCGAATAATTGCTGGTATTTTGTGGGAGCTGTC
>ONHU01000085.1 GCA_900317675.1 uncultured Eubacteriales bacterium | reverse complement strand
GACTGCCTCCTGCAGGGCCGCGTCACGCTTAAGCTTTGTCTGTGTCTCGGTGATCTGATCGGCCAGACCTTCCTCTCTCTTCTGTCCGGCTGTCTTGCCGTCTTCATCTGCCGTCATGTCAGCGAGGTCAAAAAGAGTCATCTGACGGTCCTCATCCCGCGGCTTTATATCGTTGAAGTTGACGAACACTCTTCTTACCGGGTAATCAGGTTCTGTGATCCTGCGATACAGATCTGCGACAGCAGGTATGATCATAGATGCAGCATCGGTAAAAATGCTGAATGATACCGACCCATGCGCCATCGGCGCCTTGAGCTGGTGACCATACCGGTATCCGTCATCTCATGACAGAGCTGCTCAGTCATCTCCTTGACTATCAGTTCACCCTCATCAGTGCTGTAGTCTCTCATAAGGACCTGACCGCTGCTGAGTGAATGGCTTTTGATCCTGTACCCTTTGATATCCGATATCTTTGTCGGCTCGATGCCCCATGCGTGGTCTATCAGGAGCTCGGCATCGATTCCGAAGATGCGGTACAGCAAGTCCTCATCAGCCTCAGCGATCCCCCTCATCGTCGTGATTCCGATCTTCGCAAGCCTTTTCGCCGTGCCCGGTCCGATCCTCCAGAAATCTGTCAGTGGCCTGTGGTCCCACAGGAGCTCCCGGTAGCTTTCCTCGTCGAGGACTCCGATAAAATCTTCCGCATGCTTGGCAAGTATGTCCAGAGCGATCTTGCACAGATACATATTGCTCCCTATGCCTGCAGTCGCTCTGACACCTATCCTGCGGTAGACCTCACCCATCAGAAGCTCGGCCATCTGCTTCGGACTGAGTCCGTAGCGTTTCAGATAGTGTGTCACATCGATGAAAACCTCATCGATGGAGTACACGTGCATGTCTTCAGGAGCTACATAGTCGAGATACACCTTGTATATCTCAGCCGCATAGTCGATATACAGCTGCATCCTGGGAGGTGCCATGATGTACTCGAAACTTTTGGGGATCTCGAAGACTCTGGCTCTGCTGCTCACTCCGCGCGCGCGAAGAGACGGCGAAACAGCCAGGCAGATCGTTTTGTCGCTCCTTGACGGATCTGCTACCACAAGATCAGTAGTCATTGGGTCAAGGCCGCGCTCGACGCATTCCACGCTGGCATAGAACGACTTGAGGTCGATACACATGAAAACATTACCATATTCGCCGTTTACGCATCTAAGGTCTTCCATCTTCTACAAAAAACTCTTCCTGTACTCTCCGGGCGTCATGCCCTGTGTCTCTGTAAAATTCTTGGTAAAGTAGCTCTGCGAACAGAACGCGAGCTTGTCGGCGATCGCTGCCGCTGTCAGATCCGTCTCTCTGAGGAGCCGTTTGGCTTCAAGCATTCTCTCTCTGAGAATGAATTCACTTATATTGATCCCGAGCTCTTCTTTGAATATAGCTGAAGCGTAAGTCCTGCTCAGGTTGACATGTTCCGCTATATCGGCAAGTTCTATCTTTTCATACAGATGGTCTTCGATATATGAGACCATTCTCGCAAGTCTCGGAGATTTCTTCTTTTCTTTGAGGACGTATTTCATCTTGACTGCGTAGTTGTAGGCCATACCGTGCACCAGATCATACAGGTCCGGCAGAGCAGACGCATTGTCAAATTCACTGATGAACTCATCTCTTATGTCATATGCCACCATATCCAGAAGGCCTGCTTCTATCGCCACAAGGCACATCTCCGAAGCAGCACAGATAGCTTCATAGTACATCTTGTTCATCGCTTCGCTGTAGGAACTGCATCTGTTGAACAGCGCTGTCGGATATTCGTAGTTCGCCTGCGAAAGCGCATTGATGCGCTCTGCATCGCCGGCCTTGATAGCATCGAAATATTTCTTCTTTTTCAGATAAGGCAAATAGATCTGATTTCTCCTGGTACGGCTCAGGATCATATTGGTTCTCTTGCGGTCACTCATTCTGTATCTTCCTTTGCTTGTGCGAAACCTGTCTGATCAAGGGTAATTCGCAATTTATTTACAATAATAATAACAAAATTATAACATATCGGCATGCGGTTTTATACAATAATTATACAAATGTGCTGATGTACAGACTGTCAGTTCACTATTATAAGTGTCTGTGGTCAGCGCATTAAGCTCTCCAGTCTACGGGGAGAGCTTACCAGACTCGATATGAGATAGTGCTTTGAAGAAACGACTGTGCACAGGCTGATTGGGGTTCGGCTTGTACGGAGGCGTTTTTTCATTGTGCAGAAAAAAGGCGGCGGGTCTTTCATGCTCCCGCCGCCTGTATTCAGTGTTTCCCTTTGTATTTCGGTTCTCTTCTCCGTCCGATCGAGCTGATGACCTTGATCACGATGATCAGTATGATCAGACCTCCGACAGCCAATGCTACATATTTTATATTGTCTCTTACCGTGTTGATGACCATATCCTTGAAACTGAGATCAGCGTCATCATCCTGGACCTCTTCAACGATCATAGAATCAGAATGCGAGTCAGCTCCGTGATCATCTTCCTCCGCAAAGACCGCAGCCTGAGCAAATACTGTCAGAATCAGTGTGGTTATGAGTGTGATTATAAGTAGTCTTCTTTTCATTGCTTTTCTTGACCTCGCTCTTCTGGGTGTGACCTAACAGCTATGACTGATCCGGTTGGTATATCTGACTCCGTCATTTGAGTTTCATGTTGAGGTATCTCTGAAGAGATTTCATCGAATTAGATCCGAAGAATCCGTCGACCAGTATATTCAGTCTCTTCTGCAGAGCCCTTGACGTTGCAGGACCCCATTCGCCGTCAACGTAGATCCCAAGCCATTTCTGGAGTCTTGTGACCGTGTTTGTATCCTTAGTTCCGTATGTGATTGAAGTCAGAGCGGAATTATACTTGTGATAGCTCTGCTTTACCGTAATCTTTCCCGTCTGACTTGCGCCCAGGAATTTCTGGAGCGCTTTTACTGTTGCAGGCCCGCCCGAACCGTCAACATCCAGCTTGCCTGAAGATGAACTGCTTGATGATGCGGTGGTTGCAGAACTTGTTGTGGTTCTTGTTGTCGCGGTTGTACCGGTAGCAGATTTACTTCTGCTTACTTTGACCAGGTAATCGCCTGATACATTGTTGAGCGCTTTGCCTATCACTGTAATATCAGCAGTACCCTTGAGTGTCGATCCGCTGTATACTCCGAGCATCATTCCGGCTGATATCGGAGTTCCGGCCGCAACCTTTCTTCCCTTTGCATCGATAACAGCGATATTGTAGGAGCTGTTATTGACCTTGAGCTTCTTGATGAGAGTTCCGGCTGTTGTATTAGCCGGTACGTTTCTGATAAAGCTTCCGTATACATTGGTGCCGATCTTGTAAGAACCGCCCTGAACGTTGGATATCACGTTTTTGCCGACAGGGGAAAGGCCAATGTGTTTGATGAATCCGCTGTCTATCGTGAGCGGTACAAGCGCGTATCCGCCGTATGCGCCTATTCCCTTGATATAAGCATATGCTCCGCTTGAGCTCTTGTTGATATTATTGATGCCTCCGACGATATAATCCGTTCCCTCTTTCAGGAGTCTGTTGTTGGCATAGATCTCAAACACAGGTCTGACAGGCTTGCCGGTGTAGTTGAGATTAGTATTGCCGTACAGAACTGCTATAGGCTTCGGATTAGCCTTTCTCTTGAGGTACCAGAAATCAGCATCTGCCGATCCTTCTCTGTCTGTGGAATAGAACTTGATACCGTTGACCCTGGCAGTACTTGTATACTGCCACTTTGTGTAATTGCACGGCGATTCGCATCTGCTGTAGTACTGAGCGCACCACAGGTCGACATCTGAAGCGATCCCTTTTCCGTTAGCCAGATACTTGTTGAAGAAACTGGTATTCGCGTAGACTCCCGGATCGTATCCGTTTGCTCTGATAACGTCTGCAAAAGCATTTACGCTGGCTATAGCGTTGGATCTCGTCAGTCCATAGAGTCTTCCCTTATTTCTGCCGCTTGAGCTTCCCGCAAATTCATAATCCATATAAACCGGGAGTTCGACATCTTTTGGCTTGATCCCGAGAGCCTTGAGTCTGTTGACTGCATACTGGGCCTCTTTTCTTGCCTCTGATGCATTCTTAGCCTGTGAGAAAACATAGACTCCTCTCATAACTCCGGCTGAACGCGCTTTTTTGAAGTGGGTCGCGAACTTACTGTCCAGATTCAGGCTGCCGCTTCCATATGTCGTATAAGTGACTCTGAGTATTGCATAGTCACACTTATTCTTTTTGGCTGCGTTCCAGTCACTTGCTGTGGACTGGAAATATGAAGCGTCCACTCCGTGAACGATCAGGTGTCCGTCGAATCTGCTGTTGTGCTGATAGGTCGACTTGGTATTCCTGAATGGCGACGGCGAACTCGAAGCATAGACATCATTTCCGAATGCCGCAAGGCCCGTTACCAGAGTGACCGTCACAAGCAGGGCGATCGCGTGCAGCGAGAATCTTGTTATTTTCTTAGAAATACTCATAGCTTCTCCTTTTATCTCCATGGTTATATCTCTTGTTCCTGACTATTATCAGAAGGTTGCAACTTCAGGATTGCAGGCTTCACACCGATCCAGCTTCCTGATATACAGAACAGGTCCTTTTTCCTGATAGACCTGCGCGTACTCGACTCTGACCTTTGCGGTGATCTCCACCCAGTCTCCGACTTTCAGTGTCTCTTTGCCGGAATAGTATGCAAGCAGTCCGGCGAACTGGATGTCTGCCTCGCAGCAGGTCATCACATGTCTTCCGAATGCGAACTGTCCTTCAGGCAGCTCGTCCGAAAGCGCTACTCTTCCTTTTATGATAAAAGTCTTGCCGTCGTAGTCGTCTTCGTTCTCGTTGATATCTCTGTACCACTCCGCATACCAGTCATCCTGTATCAGAATCTGCGACTGGTTCATATCGTACGGCAGCGGATCCTGGATATCATCCGGCTCGATATCGTCCGGTCCGTACTCATAGACGATGAGGCTGCGTCTGTTGGCGATCCTGGCTTCCTTGTGGAAAGGCATTTTGTCAAAACCTTTCTCGCATCTGTTGAACACGACCATGTCCGCCGTCTGCATCTTGTTGAAACAAAGCTGACGCATATTGCGGTTGTACATCATGAATGTTCCTGCATCGAACAGCGCCATCTCCTGCTGGATGAGCCAGTTCCTCGGCATCGCCTGGAAGAGTTTCTGATTCTCCCACATACCGTTGTACTCTACAACTACTCTGTCATAGGCTCCCTTGGCTGAGATCATTCTCAGATTGGCCTCGTTCAGTTCGTCCAGCGATCTGATATATTCTGTTCTGACTCCCGGACCGACGAATTTCTCCGGCTCATAAGCCGTCTCGCCTCTTTCACAGACCAGAAGGAGTGTCCTTCCGTCATCTCCGAACTCATGGTTCTCCAGAGTCTCTTTTATGAAAGTTGTCTTGCCGGATCCGAGGAAGCCGGTAAAAAGATAAACAGGTTTATCGTTCATTGCAGGTTACGCTTTCTGTAGATTTCTTTTTCTGAACTGTTCGCCGGCAGCCTATGCCAGACGGAACAATTTATTGATCTTGTCTCTCTTGAGGCTTGTGCCGATCACGACGATCATGCCGGCAGCCTCAGCTTCAGTTTCTCTGACTTCGCCTTCACCAGGCACGTAGTCGAATTCCAGCCATCCGCCTTCGGTATTCTCCACGATGCCCTTCGCTCTGAGCACCTCTCCGCACTCATCAAGGCTGTCAACGATCTCCTCAAGCTCTGCTTTGGAGTACTTGTTGCTTGTCTGTGTTCCGACCTCATCGAACACCTCGTCAGCATCGTGTCCGTGGTGGTGATGATGATGGTGGTGGTGATGGTGGTGATGATGTTCATGTTCGTCGTCGTCATCGTCATCATCGTCATCGTGATGGTGATGGTGATGTTCATGCTCGTCGTCATCATCGTCGTGGTGATGATGGTGATGGTGATGATGTTCATGTTCATCATCGTCGTCATCATGCTCGTGCTCATGTTCATGTGCCTCGAGCTCTTCGTAAGCTTCAGCTCTGAGCTTATCGAGCTCTGCGCTGAGAGTCTGTTTTGATTCCATGACTTCGAGGATCTTAGCGCCGCTGAGCTGATCCCAGTCGGTGGTGACTATTGCTGCCTCAGCGTTGAGTTCCCTGATCGCCTTGACGATCCCGTCCAGTTCTTCGCTGCTCATCCCCTGCTGATGTGAAAGGAAAATCGAGCTGGCATGTTCGACCTGGTTCTGATAGAACTCTCCGAAATTCTCCATATACATATTGAATCTCTTGGCGTCGACGACTGTTGTGAATCCGTTCAGAACGATCTTGTCATTCTTAAGATCCTGTACTGCTATGATTACATCTGACAGTTTGCCGACTCCTGAAGGCTCGATCAGGATCCTGTCCGGGTCATACTTCTCTATGACCTCATTCAGAGCTTTTCCGAAATCCCCTACCAGAGTGCAGCAGATGCATCCCGCAACCATTTCATTGATCTGGATGCCTGTGTCTCTGAGAAATCCTGTATCGACTCCGATTTCTCCGAACTCATTCTCTATGAGCACGATGTTCTTGTTTTCATATCCTTCAGCGATCAGCTTCTTGATAAGTGTTGTTTTTCCTGCTCCCAGAAAACCGGAAAAAATATCGACCTTTGTCATGTTGTTTTGCCTCTTTTCTTATTCTTTTTTAATGCCCGATCGTGTAAAACGGTCTTTACGTGTACGTGCATTATTTCAACTGTACAGTTTGCAATATAACACCAGCATCAGCCGAAGTAAAGTTTCCTTTACAAT
This sequence comes from uncultured Eubacteriales bacterium, assembly GCA_900317675.1. Lineage (GTDB taxonomy): Bacteria > Bacillota > Clostridia > Peptostreptococcales > Anaerovoracaceae > Crickella. The sequence continues at coordinate 351 of ONHU01000085.1, read as the reverse complement.
TATTCAGCAAACAAAAAGCGTGAATCGACCTGAGGTCGATTCACGCGGTTTTATATGATCCGATCGAAATGCGTGGATCCTGCCGTCGTTTATTCTTTTCTGCGCCTTTTTCTGTCCTGCTGCCACGCCGGCGCAAGGATCGAGATCAGGATGAGGATGGCTCCGATAACCATGCTTCCTGTCATTGTCTCATCGAGGAAGATGACTCCGAGCATGGCCGCGGTAAGCGGATTGAAGACCGCGAGGATCCCCGCCCTCTCAGGGGTGGTGTATTTCTGGCCGAATGGCTGGATCGTAAATCCGACCCCGCTGCAGATCACTGCAAGGGCGAGCACTGCGCCCCATTCCTGT
>ONHU01000051.1 GCA_900317675.1 uncultured Eubacteriales bacterium | reverse complement strand
GGGGTCTGCTGAGTTGGAACAAGCACTGCATTCCTGCTCCTACTGACCGGAATGCGAACCTGGTGGCAGCCCCCAGACCCCCGGCTGAAGCCGATCAAACAAAATATTACACGAGTTATGCCTAGGAAAGGAGACAAAAATAATGATGCGAAGAGATATAAAAAAGAGTTTCTGGGTAAACAGCGAAGAAGACCGCGATATAAAAGCAAAGTCGCAGGCAGCCGGTCTGACCGAGGCTGAATTCCTCAGACAGAGAGTCAAGGGGTATCACCCGGTCGTAACGCCAGATGAGGTCTTCTGGCAGGCCATGGAGAGCATCCGCGAATTCGCCGACAAGATCGATGAAGTCGCGATGAACGCCGACAACAAAGCGGATATGATCGCGATCATGGCGGAAGCCATGAGATGGAGAGCTTTCCAGAATGGTATCGAACAGGAGATCCTCATACCGAAGAGAGGTGATCGTTGATGGCAGTAACAAAAATCTGGAATATACGGGGCCGGGCGGAAAGTCCGCTTGAGTATATCACGAACCCTGAGAAGACTCTGAGTGAGTTCACGGAATCTGAAAAGCAGGCTCTCGCTGATGTGATTGCCTATGCGGCAGACGAAGGCAAAACAGAGCAGTTCTTCTACACGACCGGTATCAACTGCAGCGTGGAGTTCGCCCGCGACCAGTTCAATGCCACCAAGATAAGGTTCGGCAAGACCGGCGGCAATGTTGCATATCACGCTTACCAGAGCTTCCGCGAAGGAGAGGTTACTCCTGATGAAGCTCACGCTATAGGTGTACAGCTTGCCAGAGAACTATGGGGCGACCGCTTTCAGATAGTGGTCGCCACCCATGTTAATACCAAGTGTACTCACAATCATATAGTCATCAATTCAGTTTCATTCAAAGACGGACTGAAATTCCATGACTGCAAAGACACTTACAGACAGCTTAAGGAGGCATCCGACCGGATATGTCTCGAACGCGGTCTGTCTATCGTTGAAAACCCCAAAGGCAAAGGCGTGAACCAGTATGTCTATAAAATGGAAAAAGCCGGAATGCCTACGAGGTACAACATAGCACGTCAGGCGATAGACGAAGCAGTTTCTCTCAGTCTGAACATAGAAGAATTCAAATATGAGCTCAGAAAGCGTGGGTACAGCTACCGTTTTGATCCGCAGAGGAAGTACTGGACGATCACTCCGCCCGGCGGCAGGAAGCCTATCCGCATACATAAGCTCGGGGACGATTACTCAAGAGAGAGTATAGAGCGGAGGATCTATGACAATGATCCTTCTGTAAGGACGGAGAGACTGCGTCAGCAATACCGCCAGCCAAACAATTATAATCTCCGCCGGCGTATCGACCGCATTATGGGGCGCAGCGGTCTGGAAAAGCTTTACCTCAGGTACTGCTACGAGCTCGGCTACCTGCCGAAGTATCAGCAGAACCCGACAAAGCTTCATATTCTGCTGAAGGAAGACCTTCTGAAATGCGATCAGTACTCAGAACAGGCCAAGCTCCTGTCCAGATACCACGTGGACACCGAAAAGGATCTCACGGATCTTATGGAGAATATTGAGGGCAGGATAAAGGTTCTAAGCCTTGACAGGGATGAGCTCAGACGAACAATGCGCCGTGTGCTGCCGGAAAGCGAGATAAGCGATGCGAAAGGCAGGATCAAATATCTCACCGCAGAGATCAGAGAGCTCCGCCACGAACTGAAGGTCTGCGGAGACATACAACATCGCTCCGGACATATAAGAGAGAATCTTGCGGTCATTGACAGAGACAGGATGCGCGAAAGAACGCGCTGAAAGCCATTATCAAATTAGAAAACTCATAATCAGGAGGTTCACATGAACAGAGAAACAGAAAACACAACTAAGAACGGCTTATTCAGATACAGATCTATAAACCACAGGAGGCTTGAATGACAGAAATAACAACAGATACTATAAATAATGATGACAATTCAGATGTGAGCCTGGGAGAATCACTTGCAGGATCTGGTGACTGGACCGATCAGCTCACTCTGAACAAAAATGGCAGAGCATGCAATACTCTCTGCAACATGCGGCTGATCCTTGAAAATGACGAGGATTTCAAGGGCATCGTATTCAACCAGCTCGCTGACGATCTTGAGATCAGAGACAGTGTTCCGTGGAATCATACTTCAAAGTACTGGCGCGATGTGGATGATGCGCAGCTCATGTGCCTCGTTGATGAACGCTACGGCAGCTTCACACAGAACAACTACCGCACAGCGCTATCGAAGGTCACAGACGACAGGTCATACCACCCTGTAAAGGATTACTTTGCATCGCTTCCTGAATGGGACAATGTGCCAAGGGTCGATACTTTGCTCATTGATTACTTCGGAGCTAACGACACTCCTTATGTCAGAGCGGTAACAAGAAAAATGCTATGTGCTGCTGTCAGCAGGATATATAAGCCCGGGATCAAGTTTGACCACATACTGGTTCTCAACGGTCCTCAGGGCATCGGCAAGTCCACTTTCATATCTAAGCTCGGGATGGAATGGTATTCTGACAGCCTCAATATTTCCGACATGAATGATAAGACGGCAGCAGAAAAACTTCAGGGTTACTGGATACACGAGATCGGCGAGCTTGCCGGCATAAGAAAGGCTGACATAGACAAGGTCAAGGCATTTATCTCACGCCAGGATGACAAGTACAGGGCTTCATACGGTCGCAGGGTCAACCCTCATCCAAGGCAGTGCGTGTTCTTCGGAACTACGAATGCGGAAAACGGCTTCCTGAGAGACATAACAGGCAACCGCAGATTCTGGGCAGTCAGGACTCCCGGCACAGGCACCTTAAAGCCGTGGGATCTCACGCAGGATGACGTCGATCAGATATGGGCTGAAGCACTTTACCTTACCGGTCAGGGTGAAACACTGTTCCTCTCACGCGAGTTGGAAGAGTCAGCCAGGGTCGAGCAGGCTGCCGCCATGGAACATGACGACAGAGAAGGTCTTGTTACAGACTATCTCGACCTTCCGCTGCCCGTAAACTGGAGCGATCTGTCTCTTTACGACAGGCAGGATTATGTTCAGAGTCAGGGACTGCTTTATAGCGGCGGGGACATCAGGAGAAGAGATTACGTATCGAACATAGAGATCTGGTGCGAATGCTTTGGCAAGGATAAGGCTGATTTCCAGCATAAGAACAGCTTTGAGATCAGTGCCATAATGGCGCGTATAGACGGATGGGAGAAGACCGGCAAAACTATTTGGCTTCCGATCTACGGAAAGCAGCGAGTCTACAGGCGGAAAAGCGAGACTGGTCCACTGGAACAAACTACGGAACGATTTTTGGAACAAACGGCATAAAGTAAACCCTTAATGAAAAAACACCCGGAACAGTCTGAAAACACTCTATAACAGAGATTTTTTCACGGACTGTTCCGGGCTTTGTTTCAGAGATTGTTCCATCTCAACACGCTAAAAGCACAGTGCAAAAACACAAGTGGGAACCTCTCTGTTCTCTCAAATAGTTCTCTTACGCTTGATTGACTCAAAGGCGCAATCTCACGAGAGCGCCCTTCTTTCCCACAAAAGCATCCCCATACATAATTTGAATTTGAATATTTCAATCAGTATCAAAGAATCGCATTTTAAGAGTCCCGTTAACGAGAGGGAGCCGCAGATAAGCACTGTTATCTGCGGCTTTATGAAATGTATAGCTATCTGTTCCGCTGGGAAGCGGATCAGAACGCTATTCAATTGTTTGCTGCAATCTTACCTGTTTTGACGATGATCCTGCTCTCGCCATCCATATTGTCTGCTATTCCGCCGATCAGCGAATCTCTGCCGGATACATCCGCAAGAGCGCTGAATCGATCAAACAGATCTTTTACCCCGGCTTCATCGAGAGATGCTATCAGTTTTCTGACACCTTCCCTGTCGAAAGTATCCATGCCATCATAGAGCTTGCTTGCGCCTTCATACAGATCGGACGCACCATCTGACAGCTGAGCGGCTCCATCGCTTAGTTCAGATGCTCCCTTTGACAGCTTATTTGCTCCATCAGATGCCTGATCTACTGCCGATGTGTATGCAAGGACCCCCAGATAAAATGCGTTATACTTATCTAGTGATGTCTTCAAAGCGATAACAGCTTTAGCCCCTTCTTCTGCTTCAGCAAGCTTGTTTTGTACCTCCTCAGATTCCATGGCTTCATTTATGAGTTCCTGTATCTTTGCTTCGGTCCCGTTAGCTATCTGCTGGCTGATCTCATCGCTCGCCATTGTTTGTTCAATGAGCTGACTGATCTTGGACCTAACTTCTTCACTGCTCATCTTCTCTTTTACCAGCACTTCGATCTGAGCCTTTATTTCATCGCTGGCCATTTTTGCAGTGGTCTGCTGTTTTATTGTCTCTTCAATTTGATTCCTGATTTCCTCAGAGATCTGTCCGGCAGAAGCTGCAGCTTCATAGTCTTCAACACTCATATTTACAGCCTGTTTTATTACAGCTTCTTTTACTGCAGCCTCTACACTTACCTTTACGCCAGCTGTTACCTGATCCTTGACATTATCCTCAACGCCGGCGGTAACATTAGTCGTTACGATCTCTTTAACAGCTGCAGTGACTCCGGTCTCAATTGTGTCTCTGTTCTTTTCGACTTCAGCAGTGACCTGTTTAAGCGCCTGTTCATACACTTTATCCTTGTCAAGCGAATCGATCACCTGCCCGAGTTTATCCTTGTAATTTCCTATTGTCAGGCTGCCCACACTAAGGCCGGTCGCTTCGATCTGAGTCTGCGCTGTGGAGAGCAGAGTATTGAACACCTCTCTGGCCCCACCGTTCAATTCTCCTGACTTATCGCTTATCTTATCAAGACCGCTCGCAAGCTGATCTGCTCCTGCTGCAGCAGACGCTGCTCCATCCGATATCTTGCCTGCGCCTTCCGCTAGTTCATATGCCCCGTCAGTCAGCTGGTCAGCACCTTTGACCAACTTGTCAGATGCGTCTCCGAGTTTTTCCATACCATCCTGGAGCTGCTCTATTTTTGATTCCAGTGAATCGCTGCCATCAAAGTCTATGTCCGAGAGCATACCTGTCATTGCAACTGTATAGGTGCCGTCTATCTCAAAGCGATCCGTATATGCCGAGATCATAACAGTTTCCGGGATCTCGAATTCAGTTGAGTGTATGTCCAGATTTTCTGCCAATCCCGGGAACGCAAGACCGAGGCAGATGCATTTATTCCCGTCGTCTATCACTTTCCCGTCGTTGACTTTGACATCTGTAAAGTGTTCATCGTCCAGAATGACACCGCTAGCCATAGTATAAGGTGTTTTGAATACATATCCGTTCGATGTTGCTTCTGTATTGATTGTATAGTCGAATCTGATCGTTACGTTTCCTGCCTTTCCAGCGATATCCCCGGCGCTGATGCTCTTACCGTCGAGATAATATCTTACCTTCACACTGACCGGAAGTTCCTTATCAATCGTACCTTTGTACTTGATATCGGATCCGTCCGCCTCCCAGACCACACTGTTGCCGTCGCGTGTGAACGGCTTGTCATTTGATGTGTTTTCTATGTCATTCAGAGTTGAAACATCATTGATGCTTTCAGCTCCTGTACCGTTATGAAGCCATTCTGTGACCGAGGTATCCTGTATATTCCCATCTGCGTCCATGGCTACATAGATGACTTCCTCTTTGCTGACCTCTCCGTCCTGACAGTGTGACGCGAGGAGATCAGGATATTCTTTTTCGATCGCTTCCTGAGTTTCTGTAGTATCCTCAGCATTGCTCTCTGCTGCGCTGCTTCCTTTCTCGGCTATCCATAGCAGGGATCCGAGAACCATTACTACGGACAGCACCATTGCAATGATCTTATATGCCTTTTCTTTATTGATATTATTTTTCATTTATACCCTCTCCTTAGCATATAGCTGCATCCCCGTTTACAGGTGAATGCTCATTGATAGATTCTTTCATTCCCACTGTGGTCCTGCAGATGAGCTTGTCAGATGCCATAAGCAGTGACGGAAGCAAAAATATGACCGTGAACATGCTTATCACCGCTCCCCGGGCCATAAGCCCGCATACCGTACTTATGATGGCGATATCAGAGTAAACGGCAACTCCCACCGTCGCTGTGAAAAAGCCAAGCGCACTTACTATTATCGATGGTATTGAAGTATGGGCAGCTTCTTCGATTGCATCCCTTTTCTTCCTGCCCCCGATCCTTTCCTGCTTGTATCTGGTAGAAAGAAGGATCGCATAGTCAACAGTCGACCCAAGCTGTATAGTACTGATCAGCACAGGTACGATGAACGGTAGTTCAAGGCCTGTATAGCCGCATATACCCAGATTGAGTATTATTGCGAATTCTATGGCCAACACGAGGATAACCGGCAACGATGCCGACTTAAGCACAAGCAGTATTATCACGAACACCATGCCGATGGATATCCAGTTGACTACCGTAAAATCCCTGCCGGTTATCTGTATCAGGTCTTTGGTTGCCGGACCTTCTCCGATAAGAGCAGCGCTTGCATCATATTTGTCCATGATCTCATTGATACGGTCGATCTGGTTATTGCATTCCTCAGTCGATACTCTATAAGCGCAGTTGACGAGGATCATCTGATGCTGATCTCCTATCAGCGCTTCACTGACCTGATCTGGCAGCATGTTCCTTGGTATAGCGGTGCCAAGAAGGGCGTCGATCCCTAGTACACTTTTGACACCGTCTACTTCTTCTATCTCTTTGCACATCGCCCTTCCTTCTTTAGCAGGAAGATCCGCATCAGCGATAATGATGTGCGATGTTCCGATATCAAAGTCCTCGCGGAGTTTGTCATTGGCGATCATGAACTGCTTGTCTTCATCTGCCATGCTCTCGGCATTGCTCGAGAACATCTTGGTGAAGTCGTAGACCACATTCTTCTGATTGTAAAAAATGACGGCCGGTACCAGAGCGATAACGAAAACCAGAATGTATGCCCAATACCTACCTGTAAGAATGTGAGCGAAACCGGTCATATCCGGTATAAGGGATCTGTGTCTTGTCTTCCTGAGAAGTCCTGAGAATTTCAATATCATGACCGGAAGAACAGTAACGCTTGCAAGCACCCCAAACATGACCCCCTTTGCCATTACAAGGCCAAGATCCCGGCCCATCGTGTAAGTCATGAAGCAAAGTGCCAGGAAACCTGCGATAGTGGTAATTGAACTGCCCGCAACAGAAGTCAGCGTATCATTGATCGCTTCCGCCATGGCTCTGCGTTCCAGTTCTTTCCCATCTTCTCCGCTGTCCCCCTGTTCAGCTTCATCCAGTTTCTCGGTATACCGATGCCATAAAAATATTGAATAATCCATAGTGACAGCAAGCTGAAGAACCGCTGCAATGGCCATGGTTATAAATGATATTTCTCCGAAAAGAATGTTTGTACCCATGTTATAGAGGATCGCCATGCCTATTCCGATCAGGAACAGGAACGGTATCGCAAACGAGTCCAGCAGGAGCATCATTGCGGCAAGCGCCATAACGACCGCGACCGCGACATATTTTGCTTCTTCTCTTTCACACAGGTTCTTAAGATCAAGCACAAGCGAGCTCATTCCGGAAATATAGGATGTCTTCGTAAGAATTTCTCTAATGTCTGAAACCGCATTCAGAGTTTCCTCCGATGAGGTAGAAGAATCGAAGAATACGACGATCATGGATGCGTCAGGATTGTTGATGCTGTCATTTACAATATCCGGCAGCATGCTTCGCGGTATGGAAGGGTCGAGTATGCTTTCCAAATCGATCACACTGTCGACATGATCGACCTCTTCTATCCTTTTAGACATCCGGGATACATCGTCAGACTTCATGTCCTCAACAACTACAATAGAAAAGCCTCCCTTCCCGAATTCATCCAGAAGGACGTTCTGTCCCTGAACTGTTTCTATATCCTCAGGGAGGTAATATAACATGTCATAATTGATCCTTGTGGCGATCACGCCCAGCACAGACGGAATTAGGAGCACTAAAGCTGCAATTAGTATTATTCTTCTGTGCTTGACTACAGTATTCCCAAATTTCATTCTCCCTCTCCTTTAATGACAGTACCGCAGCAAATTCACGCTGCTACTTTTTCTGTATCGACCTTACAGTTGTATATGTTCTCTCCATCAGTAAAAATCGCCAGCGCATTTTTCGGATAGTAATCATTAAGGATCACGATGCTGAAATCCCATCCATCCAGCCCAGCCTTTCTGATGCCTTCCATCCAGTCCCGGCTGCAATCACACGCCTGTTCACAAACCTCGCCCCATTTTTCGTCATTGTCATCCTGGATCGACTGCGCTACCCCATCGACCATTATCTTGCACACTATGCATTTATTGTCATAATCCAATGTCACGTCACTCAATATCCCGCTGTCTGCCATACTCTTTTTTATATAATCCTTAGTTGATCTGGCTATTTCGATCTCCTGCGGGTCAGCACAGTCTTCATTCTCGCTTACTGCTGCATATGTCACGCCTATCTTTCTGGCAGAACAGTGATACAGATCCATTGCATTGAGTTCTTTGAACACGCTGCCTATATAGCCGAATACCATTACTGCTATTAAAAAGAAGGCTGTATATAGCGTGATGTTTATTACTCTGCGCTTCAATGTCATCATCTCCTTTGTAATTAGGCATTTGCATAGTTTTGTCTATTTTTTCAACAAGCCGCATGTATTAGAATAAAAATGCAGATTTCGTTCCTGGAATATGATAAGCATGATCGTTTTATTTCAAAACGGTCATTCTCTTCCGGCTGTTCGTAAATCAGGCACAGATATGAAATTGACTAATAAAGGAGATACGGCAAAATGTCAGCTGCAGATATAACCAGATCCGCTATACGGGCAGCCTTTCTTGAACTGCAGAAGGAGAAGAATCCCGAGAAAATAACTGTAAAAGATATTTCGGAAAAATGCGGCATCAACCGAAATACTTTCTATTATCATTATCAGGACACCTTTACGCTTTTGGAGGAGATCTTCGAACTGGATTTTGACCAGATAGTTGAGCAGTATCCTAAACTCAATTCTCTGGAAGAGTGTCTGGATGCTATTACTTTGAACGCAAAAGAAAAGAAACACGCGATCATGCATGTATATAGGTCAGACAGGAAAAACATCTACGTGGACGTACTATGGAAAATGTGTGAATATGTTACAAAGAAATACCTGAGCACCGTCTTCCCGGATGTGCAGTTGTCTGATTATGACAGACAGCTGATAACGAGATACTTTAAGTGCTCCTGTTTCGGACTGACTATTGACTGGATAAAGGCCGGCATGAAGGATGAATATATTGAGGATATGCACAGGATATTGCAGCAAAGCAAAGGTGTGGCCGATCTTATAATTAAGAACTGTATTGAATCACAGCAGTAATGCTTCGCACGCATATTTCTTTAATTGACTTGAGATAATCGAATCTTCTGTAATGTGCAGGAACCCGCCTAGGTTCTCTGATCTGCGGACTTCCCGGCGGTTCAAGCATGCCTCTGCCTGTTGTGAATTCGCCGTCTGCTGCATCGGTGCCGAGAAACAGTTTTATAAAACAATGCTTATGGAGAGAAAACGCCTTATTCTGGATCAATCACTCAGTCTGCTTAATAGAACAGAATCTTCATATTCAACTTCTATATAACTTCTTTTTGAACAAGAAGTAAACGCGAAGCGCCCTCAACCGAGAGCGCTTTTCTTCCCACAAAAGTTTCTGCCTTTTATATTTTTGCATATTTTTCTGAGTGCTGTTATTTCATGTTATCAGAGCTTGGAACAATTGCAATTGCTGCGTTACAGCTATACGAGATAACATCTGACGGCACCCTGTAACACCTTATAAAAAGGCAACTGGCGGGCAGGGTGTCCAGGGTTCGAACCCCTGATCATCCACCACAAAGGCCTTGGAATTTCAACGGTTCCGAGGTCTGTTTCTTTTCTCAGAATGCACACACGTTATTTCATTACCAGTAAAATACCAGTCTTGTGTCAGATTAAAAAACCCTGAAGCAGCATAGTTTCAGGGTTTTTTCGGATTTAGTACAATATACTCTTGTGCCCTGTCTGTCAACGAGATTAAAAGCCTACTTTGTTCTGGCTTTTCTGGCCTTTGACCATTAGATAAATTGTTCCGATAACTGCCAAGATGAAATAGTTCTTATTGTAATCAATGCATAATTACGCATAAAAAGTCGGCATACAGGCTGTCACCTGTATGCCGATTATTCCTTTTCCTTATTTCACATCTTGAACTGTAACTGCATAGCATCCGTCTGGTGGAGTCTCCGTTAAGACTTCCCCGAAGAAGAGCTCGTTCATATCATCAGTAGCTTCAGGCCAATCTTTTTCATTCCTAAGGAACAATGCTATTGCTTCCTCCTCTCCCTCATACATAGCGAATTCTCCGTCAAAAATTTTAAGTTTTGTAGTTTCTTTTCTATATGCATTATCATTTATTTCGGTGGTGTACTTCATGGCACTGGTGTCGGAAATAATATGTAGCTCAATACATGACGAAGGATCACCTGTTATAAACAGATAGCCTTCTTTAGTATTTGTTTCTTGCCTGTCTAATTCTGTCCACACCCCGTTTGACGATTGCTTCACCGACAGTTGAAGACAGCCTTTAGTATGAAATTTGTAAAGTGATGACATTTTGTAAGCATCAACTACATCAGAATCGACTGCTGCAATTTGTGCCAGCTCTTCATCATTTGGTTTGAAAAATGTCATACCTGACTTGTTGAAATCAATGACATACTTAGCATTATAGCCTAAGCCTCCCCATACGCATAAACCGTTAAACATACCAAGTGCAATATAAAACAATATCACAGCTATCAGGACAATCTTTAGCTTTCCGCCCTTCTTGTATACAGATCCTA